>RFHL01000631.1 GCA_003696875.1 Bacteroidota bacterium
CAGGGGTCTTTCCCCACGGCGAAAACGCCCGGGAATTTGTCTACATGGTCGAGGGAGGGATGCCACCTATGGAAGCGATTCAATCCGCCACCCGGGTGGCGGCGGAGCTCCTGCGCATCGACGACGAGGTGGGGACCCTGCAGGCCGGCCTGCTGGCCGACATTGTCGCTACGCCCGGCGACCCTCTTGAGGACATCTCCACCCTCCAACATATCACTTTCGTGATGAAAGATGGCATGATTTACAAGTCTTCTGCAAAGTAATCCGCATGTTCCGCATCTGCCTGCTTGCCACCCTGGGCCTGCTTGCTTTTCCGCTCGGGGCCCAGCATGTCCTTTCTCTGGAAACGCTCCAGGACAAAATCAAAGGCGCCTGGGCCGCCCAGACAATTGGGGTCACCTATGGCGGCCCCACCGAGTTTCGCTACCGGCAACGGACCATCCCCGACGAGACAGAGATCATCTGGAATGACACCCTGCTCACCTATTGGATGACCTGGCACCCGGGCCTGTACGACGACATCTACATGGACCTGACCTTTATGCAGGTGCTGGACGACCTGGGACTGGATGCCCCTGCCTCGGCCATTGGCGAGGCCTATGCCCGGGCTGATTATCCCCTCTGGCACGCCAACCAGCAGGGGCGCTACAACATACTTCGCGGCATCCTGCCGCCGGAGTCGGGCCACTGGCGGCATAACCCACACGCCGACGACATCGACTTCCAGATCGAGGCTGACTTTGCCGGGATCATGAATCCAGGCCTGCCCCTGGGAGCGGCGATGATTTGTGACAAGGTGGGCCACATCATGAACTATGGCGATGGTTACTATGGCGGGGTATATGTGGCGACGCTCTACAGCCTGGCCTTTGTCCGGGACGACGTGGCGGGGATCGTATCTGAGGCCTTGCGAGCCATTCCGCCCCAAAGCACCTTTTACCAGTGCATCGCCGATGTCATCCGATGGCATGGGGCGTATCCCACCGACTGGCGACAGACCTGGCGGGCGGTCGAAGAGAAGTGGGGCGAGGATCTGGGCTGTCCCGATGGGGCCGGTCGGCCCTTCAACATCGACGCCAAGCTCAATGCCGCCTATGTGGTCATCGGCCTGCTGTATGGCGGGGGCGACCTGGGGCGTACCCTGGAGATCTCGACCCGCTGCGGGCAGGACAGCGACTGCAACCCCGCCACCGCCGGGGCCATCCTCGGTACCATTATGGGCTATGAAGCCTTGCCTGCCTACTGGACCCAGGGCCTGGCTGAGATGGAAGACCTGGACTTTGCCCACACGACGATTTCGCTGAATGACGCCTACGACATGAGCTTCCGGCACGCCCTGGAGATGATCCGCATGCAGGGCGGCATAGTAGGTCGCCGGCAGGTGGAGATCCCGCAGCAGCAGGTGCTGCCGGTGCCGCTGGAGCAGAGTTTCCCGGGCTATCGCCTGGCTGAGAGCCGGCATCTGGCCGAGCGCATCACGGCGGCCGGGCCCACGGCCCGGGCCTATGC
>RFHL01000632.1 GCA_003696875.1 Bacteroidota bacterium
GGCCGGATTATGGAGTTGCAGGGCCTGAGCCCTACCGGCCAGCCAGTCTACTACGAAACCCACAACCTGGATGCGGCCTACAGCGTGGGCACGGAGCAGCTCTGGAGTGGCGGTCTTTTAGGCCTCAACCTCAATGGATTGGGGATGAAGGTGGGCGAATGGGACGGCGGTGCCGTCCGGCTGTCCCACCAGGAATTTGGGGGGCGGGTCACCCAGGCCGACAATGCCGGAACCATCAGCAACCACGCCACCCACGTGGCAGGCACCATGATCGCGAGCGGCGTCCAGGCCCAGGCCCACGGCATGGCGCCTCAAGCCCTGGTCGATGCCTATGACTGGAACAGCGACGATGCCGAGATGGCCGCCGCTGCGGCCAATGGGCTGCTGATCTCCAACCACAGTTACGGCACCGTTACCGGCTGGGCCTGGGGTGATTGGGCCCATCCCGGCACCTCGGAATGGCACTGGTTTGGGGAACCCAGCGTAAGCACAACCGAAGACTGGGGCTTTGGGGCCTACAGCTATGGCCCCTTCTGGTGGGACTCCATCGCCGTCGATGCGCCCTATTACCTCATCGTCAAGTCGGCCGGCAACGACCGCAACGACAGCTACTCAGGGACGCACCAGGTCTGGAACAATGGCTGGACCAGCAGCACCGCCTCCCGCGACCCCGACGGGGGCGCAGATGGCTATGACTGCATCGGCTACAATGGCAACGCCAAAAACATCCTCACCGTGGGAGCCGTGAATGACGTCCCCGGTGGCTACAGCGCCCCCGGCGATGTGACCATGAGCAGCTTCAGCGGCTGGGGTCCCACCGACGACGGCCGCATCAAGCCCGACCTGGTCGCCAATGGCGTAGGCCTGTACTCCAGCCTGGGGGGCGGGGATGCCAGCTATGGCAGCTACAGCGGTACGTCGATGTCTTCGCCCAGCACTTCGGGTTCCCTGCTTTTGTTGCAGGAATATCACGGTGCCCTCCACGGCAGCTACATGCGGGCCGCCACCCTCAAAGCCCTGGTCATCCACACCGCCGACGAGGCCGGCGCCAATCCGGGTCCCGACTACGCCTTTGGTTGGGGCCTCCTCAATACCGCCCGGGCTGCCACCCACCTCGCCAATATCACCGGCGGGGACAGCCTCCTCGAAGGCTCCCTCAACGATGGGAGCACCTACACCTTGCCTGTCTACCTGGACGGGCAGCACCCGCTGCGGGCCACCCTGGCCTGGACCGACTATACCGGCACACCTTACAGCAACCAGCTCAACCCCACCAGCCCCCGGCTGGTCAATGACTTGGACCTGAGACTCATGGGCAACGGGGGCATCTTCATGCCCTATGTCCTGGACCCGGCCAATCCTGCCGCTGCCGCTACGACGGGCGACAACGTCCGCGACAATGTAGAGCAAGTCTATCTCGCCGCCCCGGCGGCGGGCTGGTACACCCTTCAGGTCAGCCATAAGGGCAATCTGGCCGGGGGAAATCAGGCCTTTAGCTTGATCCTCAGCCGTGGCGGTGACCCCGGCACCACCTGCCTGTCCGGGATCAGCAGCCTGCCTTATGA
>RFHL01000633.1 GCA_003696875.1 Bacteroidota bacterium
CCCGCTCGCGCGCCAGGGCGCGCCGGGTTTCTTCCTCCGCCTGCTTGCGCTCAGAAATATCCCGGGTCGAGGTCTGGATATTTTGCAGCTGCCCGGCCTCGTCAAAAATGCCCTTGGCAGAGGTCTCGACCCATCGGTAATCTCCCGATTGGTGGCGCAGGCGGTAGGAAATAATGGGCATATCCACCTCGCGCCGGATCAGCCGGCGCATCTCCCGCTCCAGGCGGCGCCGGTCTTCGGGATGGACAAACGTCAGGGCCTTAAGTCCCAGAATGTCCTCCGGGGCACAGCCCAGGACCTCTTGCACCGAAGGCGACACCCAAATCAGCTTACCACGGAGGGTGTTGATGGTGATGAGGTCACTCATATTTTCCGAGATCAGGCGGTATTGGGCTTCCCGTTCCTTTACCTGCTGATAGGCCCGCTCGCGGTCGGTTACGTCGCGACAACGGCTCAGCAGGTACTGCACCTTCCCGTCCGTGTCGCGAATGGGCCGGGTCTGGACGTCAAAGAGGCGCAAATCTCCGCGGGCATCAAAAACCGGCAAAATCAAGCTGGTCTGCCCCTTTCCGCCGGCCAATAAGGGTTCAATAGCGGCCCGGCGGATCCATGCCTGCCGCCCGGCCTGTGGGGAATACTGTTCGAGGATGTTCTTACCCAGAAAGGCCTCCACCGGCGACCCGAGCACCTCAGCGAGAGAAGGGGAGGCATATTGCAAGGCTCCGTCCGGCGTAAAGAGCAGGAGAATGTCCAGGGTATTTTCGGAGATGAGGCGGTATTTTTCCTGCAAATCCCGAATCGCCTCCTCCTGCTCCAGGCGCTCCCTGACATCCCGGAAAAAACAGCTGAGGACCTGCCGGTCGCCCAGCCAAAACTTGCTGGGGGAGACCTCCACCGGAATCAGTTGCCCCCCGGCAGCAGCCAATCGGAGGGGAAGCACACCGGCGGGCAGCCGAAAGGACGCTCCCCCGATGTAGGCCCCAAAGGCATCCATCACCGCTGCCCGGGCAGCCGGAGCAAACACTTCGGCAAAGGCCATCGCCCGGAGGTGAGACTCGCTTCGGCCCAGCAGCTCCACCGCCTTGTGGTTGACCGCGATGATGTTGCCCGACTGAATATCCATACTGATGATGGCGTCGGGGGCACTGTCAAAAAGGGTCCGGTAGCGGTGTTCGCTGGCTTTGAGCCGCTTCTCGGCCCGAACGCGCTCGCTGATGTCGGTGGTGATGCCATCAAATCGCAGCCCCCCCCGCTCATCGACGGATTGCTTGGCCCGGACCCGCACCATATGGATGCTCTCGTCCGATTGATTGACCAGGCGAAAGCCAAAGTCCCAGCCCTTCTCGGCATTGCCTTCCAGAAAGGCCTGAACCACCTTGTCCCGATCCTCAGGGTAAACCAGACACTCCAGGTCCTGGAGCGTTTTCAGGCCCTCCACCTGCTCAGCCGTTAGGCCAAACAGGCGGGTTGCCGAAGGGCTCAGATAATTGACCCGGCCTTCTTCTACACTAAAGGACCAGATCACGTCGTCGATCGACTCGTGGATATTGTTTAGCTGCGCTTCAATCCGGCGGCGCTCTTCAATTTCGAGTTGCAGGGAGGCATTGGAATCATGGAGTTCCCGGGTGCGCTCTTGCACGCGGCGCTCCAGGTCTTCGCTCAGGCGCCGAAAGTTCCGCTCGCTCCTCTGGAGGGCATTTTCGGTCTGCTTGGTGCGGGTGACATCCTGCATAACCCCCACGACCCGACGGGGGCCGGCGGCCTGCGACGGGGCCTCCAGCTGGCAGAAGATGTACTTGGTCCGCTGGTCGGAGAGCTGCAGGCGAAAAGAAATCGGCAGGGAGCCCCCCTGCTCGCGGGCGCTGCTGAGGGCCTCGGCCAGGAGGGGCCGATCCTGCGGATGCACGGGGCCCATCAAAGCATCCAAGGTGGGGGGAGCGCTTCGGTCTCCCCACTCATAGATCGCGTATAGCCCGGGCGACCAGTAGAGGCCAGCCCCGTCCGCTTCCCAGGTGAAGGTCCCCAATTGGACCATTTTTTCGACCAGACCAAACAGCTCCGACTGTCGCTGAATCTCTGCCTCGGCATCGAGCTGCTTGCGCCGCTGCTGGTACTCGGCCAGGGTCCGCCGCACCGCCGGGGCCAGCCGGGCCAGGTGATCCTTTAGGACGTAGTCCGTCGCGCCAGCCTTGAGACTCTTAACCGCAAACTCCTCTCCAATCACTCCCGAAATAAGCAAGACCGGGGTACGAATCCCTCGCTCCCGTACCCATCCCAGCGCATCTATGGCATTGAAAGTCGGCAGCGAAAAATCCGCAAAAATCAAGTCAAATGACTCCTGCTCCAGGCTCTCGATAAAGGCGGCTTTGGTGTCGACGACCTTGATGTCGCAGGCGATCCCCTCGTCCTCCAGTGCGTACCGAATCAGCCTTGCATCCAATACATTGTCTTCCAGATGTAAAATCCGCACCATAGGCTTTGACTTGGAGGGGCACCTTTTCGGGCTGCTTGCTTTCCGGGGAATTAAGTTACAAAAAAAGCGGAAACCCAAGGGGAGAAGTAACCGCCCGCCATGACGGATCAAGCCGCAGGCTTGCGCCATTTTGTCACAAAAAATCCGCCAAAAAAAGTCATTTTGGCATAAAAAAATCTACTGGTACACGCCTTGCCCACATAGAATAAACGCATCCCCGTCGGATGCCTCTTTTCAGAAAACCAGTTTCAACCATCAAAACCTGTATCATCATGAAACCTGCCAAAGTCCTTCCAAACACCAACACTTTGTTTCCCAGCCTCAATACGCTTTGGGAAGATTTTTTTGGTCGTGATCTCTTCGAGCTCGACCGCCCGGCCTATCGCCTGCCGGCCGTAAACGTGCAAGAAACGCCCGAAGCCTTTGTGCTTGAGTTTGCCCTGCCGGGCCTCCGCAAAGAAGACGTCAAGATCGAGCTGGACCAAAATATGCTCATTCTCTCTTCTGAACGGGAAGAAAGCCAGTCCAGTCCGGAAGGCGAGGGAACCTACACGCGGCGCGAGTTCCGTCACTACAGCTTCCGCAGGGCCTTCACGCTGCCCGAGAGCGTGGATAGCTCCGATATCCGGGCCCGCAGCGAAGACGGCATTCTCTATGTGACCCTCCCCAAGAAAGAGGAAGCTCGGCCGAAACAGATCCCCGTTTCGGTTCAGTGAGCTCCTCTTTGAAACGCCGGGAGCAGCGGTCTTCGCGAG
>RFHL01000634.1 GCA_003696875.1 Bacteroidota bacterium
AGACAACTCCAAGGGGAAAGGCCAGCTTTTGTCATACCTCAGAAGGTAGTGACTCTAGCTAAATGGACTTCCTCCGGAATCATTTTCCTCCTAATTCACTCGCCCCGGCGTATAGGGCGCCCCCAGGGCCGCCAATTCAGCCTCATAAGCGGCCAGCCTTTCCCAAAAGGTCTGGAGCTCGCTCCGAAAGCCCTCAAAGTCGCGATCCACGAGATTAAGCTGGTCGCGCTGGGTCTGAGTCGGGGGCTGCGTGGTGGGCCAGTGGCCGTAGACGATCTGCTGCACCCGGCCCTGTAGGCCGGGTTGGGTGGCTTCCTCCAGCCCCTGTCGGATGGGGTCACCCTGCAGCCGCCGCGCCAGCTCGGCCCGTTGCTGGTGCAGGGCTTGCCACTGCTGGAGCTGGCTCGCGCCCGCCTGTGGGGTTTCCTTCAGGGCCGCCTGCAGGTAGCGCAGGCGGTTGGCGGCCTCGTCCAGCCGCCGGCTGGCGGCGGCGAGGTCCCGGCTCAGGGCCTGGGTCTCGGCCTGAAAGGCGGCTACGGCCGCGTAGTCGAGTGCTTCCCCCTCCGTCGGGATGGGCTTGAGCCGGAAGGCCTGGGGCGCGCCTTGCGCGCGCAGGCTGTCGCCGTCAAAGACGTACAGCTCGACGCTGTACCGGCCCGGAGCCACCAGGGGCCCCTCGGGATCGGTGACCCAGGGGGGCTGGAAGGCAGGTTGGGATAGGCTGATCGGGTCCGGAGCGGGGAGCCGCAGGTCCCAGGTCAGGCGGTGCAGGCCGGCCTCGGCCGGCCCTTCCAGCCAGCGGATGGGCGTGCCCCTCGCATCGCGGATCAGCAGGCGTACCTGTGGGGCGGCGGCGAGGGACTCCTCCCACAAGGCTTCCCAGCCGGGGAAGGGGGTGTCGGTACCCGCTGCGCGCAAGCTGTCCTCCACGGTTTTCCGCTGCTGTTCAGGGGATTGCGTTAGGGTGGGTAGATAGTAGGTGATCAGCGCCCCAAAGGGCGGGTTTTCGCCCCGATAGGCGTCGGAGCCCTGGCTGGGCATGCCCTGCGCCTGCATGGGGACCTGGGGGATATACCACCAGCTGTCCCGCACGGGAAAAAGGGTGGCTTCTTCTTGATCCGCCAGGGCCTGGCTCAGGCTGCGCAGGCAGCTATAGTCGTCCAGCACATAGAAGCCCCGGCCAAAGGTGGCTCCGACGAGATCATCTTCGCGGGGCTGCAACTCCAGATCTCGAAAGGGAATGGTAGGCACGCCGTCCGAGAGCTTGCACCAGTTCCGGCCTAGGTCGGGGGAGACGTAGAGGCCGTATTCGGTGCCGGCAAAGAGCAGGTTTTCCGCTTTGGGGTCCTGCTTGAGGACCCAGACGATGGTCTGGGCCGGGAGGTTTTGGGTCAGGCTGCGCCAGCTACGGCCCCGGTCGGTGCTGATGAAGAGGTATGGCCGGAAATCGCCCAGCTTGTGGGCGTCGGCGGCGGCAAAGACGGTATTCGGGTCGTGGGGCGAGGCCTCGATATCGTTGATGAAGGCCCGGGCGGGTACGCCCGGCAGGGAGGCAGCCTGGCGCCAGCTTTTGCCCCCGTCCTCGCTCACATGAATCAGGCCATCGTCGGAGCCGGTGTAGAGCAGGCCCTCGACCTGGGGCGATTCGGCGATCGCCGTCAGGGTGGCGTACTTGGACATGGCGCCATTGTCGTAGAGGGCGTCCACGCTCCACACCCGGTCGATGAGCTCCAGCTCATAGCGGTTGGTGTTCGTGGTCAGGTCGGGGCTGATAGGGGTCCAGGCGTCGCCGCGGTGGTCGCTGCGCCACAGGCGCTGGGAGCCGAAGTAGATTCGCTCGTGGTTGTGGGGCGAAATCAGAATGGGGCTGTCCCAGTTCCAGCGCTCGGGTGGGTCGCTGGGGTCGGGTTGGGGCTGGATATTGAGGGCCTCTTCGGTACGCCGGTCGTAGCGGTGGAGTTCCCCTTGCTGGTATTCCAGATAGAGGATGTTGGGGTCTTCGGGGTCAAAATGGGAATCGTAGCCATCGGCCCCCAGGGGAACGTACCAGTCCTGATTGCGGATGCCCTCGGTATGGCCGGTGCGGGCGGGGCCCAGCAGGGTGCCGAGGTCCTGCGCGCCGCCGAGGATGTGGTAGAAGGGCGCGCTGTTGTCCAGCCCCAGCTTGTAGAATTGCGAGATGGGGAGGTTGGGAAAATGCCGCCAGTTTTTGCCTTCGTCAAAGCTCTCGTACAGGCCGCCGTCGGTGCCGGCCAGCAGATGCCGGCCGTCCTGCGGATCGATCCAGAAGGCGTGGTTGTCCGAGTGCTTGTTGCGGCCACTTTCGAGGTAGTCAAAGGTCCGGCCGCCGTCTCGCGAGACGTGGAGGAAGACGTCCATTTGGTAGATCAGCTCTGGGTCGTGGGGCGACGCGTAGAGTTCCTGGTAATAGTGCGGCCCCGTGCCGCTCGAGATGTAGCTATTCCGTTTCTCCCAGCTTTCGCCCTGGTCCAGGGAGGCGTAGAGGCCTTTTTCGTCATCCTGCGCCTCGATGGTGGCATAGACCCGGGAGGGATCGGCAGGCGTGACCGCCAGGCCAATTTTGCCCATGTCGCCCGCAGGCAGGCCATTTTTCAGCCGGCGCCAGCTGGCGCCGCCGTCGGTAGATTTGTAGATGCCCGATTGCGGGCCGCCGGCCAGCAGGGACCAGGTATGCCGCCGCCGCTGGTAGGCAGCGGCATAGACGATGTCCGGGTTGCCCGGCACAAATTCCAGGTCGGTGACCCCGGTGTGGGCGTCGATGTTTAGGGTGTGCGTCCAGGTCTGACCGCCGTCAGTGCTCTGGTAGACGCCCCGCTGCCCGCCCGCGGCCCAGAGCGGCCCTTCGGCCGCGACCAGGATATGGTCGCTATCCCGTGGGTCGATCAGAATCTTGCCGATGTGCTCGGACCGGGCCAGGCCCAGGTGTTCCCAGCTTTGGCCGCCATTGCGGGAGCGGTAGATGCCATCACCCCAGCCCACGTGGCGGCCGCTGACGTTTTCGCCCGTCCCGACCCAGACCGTTTCGGGCTGCTGCGGGTCCAGGGTGACCGCGCCGATGGAGAAGGAGGGCTGGTCGTCAAAGACTGGCGTCCAGGTCAGGCCGCGGTTGGAGGTCTTCCAGAGGTTGCCCGAGCCTGCGGCCACGTACCAGGTGCTGGCATCGGCCGGGCTCACGGCGATGTCGGCGATGCGCCCACCCATGACCGCCGGCCCGATGCTGCGCAAGCGCAGCGATTGGACAGCATCGGCGAAGGCCGCCGTTTGGGATTGTGCCGGGAGAAGCGCCGGAATCGCGGCAAGCAGTGAAAACACCGCCGCCAACAGGCCATGACGAAGCGAAGCAGAAAGCATAGGGAATAGGACTTTAGAACACCGAAAATGGGACCAAAAGGTACAAAGCCCATCCCAAAATCCAAGGTAGGGGTGTGATTGCTTGGGGGTTCGGCTTCCCCTTCCAACTGGGGAGGTTTCTGAGGACTTCCCGAGAAGATCAATCCGGTTCTGTCCCCAGTCAATCGTATTTCCTTGTGCTGTGGAATCCTGCATAGATACAGGTCTTTTCGGTATGGATGTAGTTGGAACACTATTTCGATTAGGGCTTTGGGGATGCCTTCTTTTCTGTAGTTGCCAAGGGGGAACTAGACACTCGGCATGCATAGAGGGTCCTGGTCAAATAGACATGGCTAATATTCAAACAGTGCAGGCCTGCCTGACGGGAATATGGATACCAGAAGAGAGTGTTTCCTCGAATGCTGGAGTATGGATTCATTTTCACCCGGTTACGGGACAGATGGTTTGGACAGATATCTCTGATTTGAAAATATTTGAAGAGGAGGGACGCCTTGCGATGGGCACTTGCCCTACTGTCATGTCTCTGGTCCGACAGCGACATGGCATGGAAGCGGGTATAGAGCGATTGAGTATGGGGAGTACAGACACCTTGATGATCCATTTTCTGGCATTTGATCGGATGTGCTTAGGGGGGGAAGGGTATTGGAAGAGGAAGGTAAGCAGCTTTTAATTGGGCAGTAGAAACCAAGGAATAGTCACATGTTTTGGGCTGCGTTCCCATCTTCATAGCCCGTTGTCTGCCCCGAACAATTAACCCATATACAGCATGAGGAGAATATGGCCCTTGCTTCTGAGTTTAGGGATACTTGCAGCCTGCGTTGTTCCTCCAAAAAAATATCCGATAGCTTTTCGGATGGAAAACGAGTGGAGCGATACCGTCCCCGTGTATGAGATTTCTGACTATAGTCAGATGGATTCCGTTCACAATGGGGCCTACATCATACCCAAGGGGAAGGCAACTACCCTGGAAAAGTTGGAAAGGATAAAGAAATACCGTTTAGAGAATCAAGGACTTGTGGATTGTGTCGATGATACGGGCCAGTTTCGTCAGGTATTAGATCGAGACTGGGTAAGGATATACCATCACCGCGGTACCTACTTCCTGTATGACAGGTGTGATGGCGAGAGCCCCCAGTACCGGATATGCGATTCACGAATACTTTCCTTCAAAAGGCGAGAGCTTGAGTATGAGGAAATTATCGGATTTAGCCATGCTGGTGATTCGGCCTTTTATTTCTTCTTGAAGGCGGATTCGGCCAAGGCTCCGGAGGGTGATTGTCAGGTCTCCATAGAGCGGTTGGATCGGGAAATAGGTATCTATCTTTGGAGGTGGAGGTGTGGGTACATGAATTATAAGATCGCTTGTGTGCGTCTGGCTGATTGGAATAAATTTGATGTAATCGTGAATAACTGCGTTTACGAAAAAGCGGTTGAGCTGGTGTTCGCCGGAGAGTAGAGGGGAGGCCACGTTTGGAACAGACTTCTGAGTCATTCCCTCCAAGGGCCTTCCTGAGGACTTGTTCCAGCCTTCATAAGGGCTTCAGGCCTCTATGAAGGCTTTTTCCTGTCCTTCTTCCTCCCATATATCCCGCTCCCTCCGTATCTTGGGAAAAAGCGTCTCCCCAAGCGATTCCTCCCCACCGAACGCCTCACCTATCGCTCGCCCCTGGATGCCGAGACCATCCTGAGCCGGCTCGACGACGCCATCGAGCCACCCAAACTCGTTCGTTTGAACAGCAAGGCGGACCACAAGCCCTACCAGGGCCGCCTGGAGGGGCATCGCTTCCAGATGAGTCGCATCATCTACTATCGCAACTCCTTCCTCCCCCGCATCCGCGGGGAGGTTCGGGGCGAAGGCTTTGAAACCACGGTGGAGGTTAGGATGAACCTGCATCCGCTGGTCTGGGTGTTTCTGGCTTTTTGGGTGGGAATCCTGGGGATGATGTCGCTTTTCCTCATCCCTGGAGCCCTGGCAGGTGGGGGCTTCGACCCCTTTATCCTCATGCCGCCCGGCATGGTCCTGTTTGCCTATGCCATCACCTTGGGCGGCTTCAAGCACGAAAGTAAGAAGTCCCGCCAGTTCCTGGCCGAGCTGCTGGAGGCGGAAGCTGCCGAGGCCAGCCGTTGATTTGCTCCTGTTTTAACCCCCTTGATGTGAACATTCGATTTTTTCTCGCTTGGCTGGGGGTGCTTGCCCTCAGTACCTGCCGTCAGGCCGCGCCACCCCTCGAAGCCCGCTGGGACGCGCTGCTGGATTCCCTTTACGCCGCGCATCCGGCGGCGGTGGGCATCATGGTGCACGTGGAGTCCCCCGCGCGGGGGATTTCCTGGAGCGCCGCCCGGGGCCATGCCGCCAAAGGGGCGCCAGCGCCCCTGACCCCCGATCAGCCCGCGCTGATCGCCAGCAACACCAAGACCTATGTCTCCGCTACCATCCTCCGCCTGGTGGAGATGGGAAAACTCTCTTTGGAACTACCCATCGGGCCGCTGCTGGGTGACTACACCCGCTATCAATTTCAGCAGGGAGGTTACGATCTGCAGGCGATCCAGGTCCAGCATCTGCTGTCGCATACCAGTGGCATCCGGGACTATGCCAATCAGGCCTATATCGACCGCCTCAGCGCGGACAAACGCCACCGCTGGACCCGGGACGAGCAGTTGGCCCTGAGCCTGGAGACGGGCCCGCCCCTCGGCGGGCCGGGGCATACCTTCAGCTATGCCGACGCCAACTACCTGCTGCTCTCCGAGATCATCGAAGGCCAAACCGGCCAGCCGTTTTACACGGCCATGCGCGAGCTGCTGGGCTACGAGGCCCTGGGCCTGCGCGATACCTGGATGCCTACCCTGGAAGACAAACCGGCGGCTACGCCGCCGCTGGTGCATCAGTACTGGACCAGCCACGATTGGGATTCCCACGACCTCGACGTCTCCTTTGACCTCTATGGCGGGGGCGGCATCGCCTGCCCGCCCCGGGATTTGGCCACCTTTGCCTACCGCCTGTTTACCTATGAAATCGTCCGGGACACCGCCGTCCTAGACCTGATTTTTACGGAGATACCTACCGAAGATCCCGAGTCCAGCCGCTACTTCCTGGGCCTGTCGGCCTACGAATACGCCGGGCAAGTGGGCTACGGCCACGGCGGCTTCTGGGGCACCGAGGCGGTCTATTTCCCCGAGCTACGCACCGCCATCGCCACCTACATCCTGGAAAAGGATGCGCGCGAGCTGCGGGTGGCGGTGGCGGAGGGGGTGGTGCGGTCGATGGAATAATGATGGGGAGGTGGTCTTAGACCCCCTACGCTTTTTCACGCCTTTACGGTTTAGACTTTGGACGAATTCCCCATGAGGGCTTTTTTGGGGTAGGCATGCCAAAAGTCATAGGAAAAGGCAGCACGGTGTCTCAGATAATGGTGTGAAC
>RFHL01000057.1 GCA_003696875.1 Bacteroidota bacterium
GCCCCCACCTGCGTGGACGCCTGCCGCTATTTCGCCAGTCTGATCGCCGGAGCCCTGCAGGGCTTGCCCAAAAAGGCCTTGCTCGACCCTGCTTTCGAACCGCTACCTGGCTACTGGCAAGCCCATCCTCTGCATCCCGAAATTGAGGCCATCCGGCAGGGGAGTTATCGGCACAAGATGCCCCCCGACATCCAGGGCAGCGGCTATGTGGTACGCTCGCTGGAGGCCGCCCTCTGGGCCTGCTGGCGGCACGACGATTTTGCCAGCGGCGCCCTCGCCGCAGTCAACCTCGGCGACGATGCCGACACCACCGGGGCCGTCTACGGCCAGCTGGCCGGGGCCCTGTATGGCCTGCCGGGCATCCCCGCCGGCTGGCGGGAGCGGATCGCCATGCGTACCCACATCCTCGCCCTGGCCGATCAGTTGCTCGCCGGCCCGACGCTGGCTTAACACCACTGCGTCCGATTTCGTACACTGGACCAAAATGTGTGCATGTCCAACCCACCCATCATTGGCCAGAGTGCCCGTATGCAACAGGTCTTCGCCACGGTCGCCAAAGTGGCTCAGACCAGCGCCAATGTCCTGATTCTGGGCGAAAACGGCACCGGAAAGGAACTCGTCGCCCGGGCCCTGCATGAGCAGTCTCTGCGCAGCCAGCAAGCCTTTGTCTCAGTCGACATGGGCGCCATCACGGAAACCCTCTTTGAAAGCGAGCTCTTTGGCCACGTCAAGGGGGCCTTTACCGACGCCCGCGACGACCGGACCGGTCGCTTTGAACTGGCCCATGACGGCACGCTCTTTCTGGACGAAATCGGGAACCTCTCCCTGCCCCTGCAGGCCAAGCTGCTGACGGCGCTGCAACAGCGGCGCATCGTACGGGTAGGCGCCAACCGCAGCATCCCGGTAGACATCCGCCTGGTCTCCGCCACCAACCGCCCGCTCAAGCGTATGGTGTCCCAGCGTGCCTTTCGCCAGGACCTCCTCTACCGGATCAATACCGTGGAAATCCACCTCCCGCCCCTGCGGGAGCGGCGGGAAGACATCCCCTTGCTTGCCCGGCATTTCGTGAGCCTGTATGCCGATCGCTACCAGAAGCCGGTCCAGGGCATCAGCCGGGCCGCGCTGACGGCCCTGCACCAATACCCCTGGCCCGGCAATGTGCGGGAGCTGCAGCACGCCATTGAGCGCGCCGTCATTCTCTCCGAAGCAGAATATCTGCAGGCGGGAGATTTTTCGTTTGATCCCCTGCAGCCGAGTGGGGACCAATTGGTCTTACAGACCTTTCGCCTGGACGAGGTGGAGAAAGCCGTCATTCAACAGGTGATGGCCCGATGCCAGGGCAACATCAGCCAGGCGGCCCGTATACTGGGCCTGACGCGGACCTCTCTGTATCGCCGGATCGAAAAGCACGGGCTTTAAGCCTGCGTCCACCAGCGGCCAGTAGGCCGGTCGTCGGGGCGCACCCAGGTCCCAGGGGCGGGTAAAAGTCGCGCCTCCGGGGCCAGGGCCTCGCAGAGCCGATCAATCGGATCGTGCCAGCTGTGCAAGGCCAGATTGAAGGTACCCCAATGGATCGGCAAGAAGGTCCCCCCGCCCAGATCCTGAAAGGCCGCAACGGCCTCCTCTGGGTTCAGGTGAATATCGTGCCAGGCGGGGTCATACGCCCCGATGGGCATGATACACAGGTCAAAGGGGCCATGGGCAGTGCCGATCTCCCGGTAGCCCGGAAAGATCCCGGAATCTCCGCCGAAGTAGACCTTGTGGGTCCCGCTGTCGAGGACATAGGAAGCCCACAGGCTCTGGTCGCGCACCATCCCGCGCCCGGAAAAGTGCCGGGCGGGGGTGGCGGTGATGCGCAGAGGACCGCTGGTCGCGGTCTCGCCCCAGTCCAGGACCTGGATCCGGGCGGGGTCCACGCCCCAGTGCCGCAGATGGGCGTCTACCCCCAGCGGCACGACAAAGTCCTGCGTGCGGCCCTGCAGGACCAGCATGGTCTCATAATCGAGATGGTCGTAGTGGTCGTGGGAGAGAAGGATTGCCTGCAAGGGCGGCATATCGTCCAGAGCTATGGGGCTGGGAAAAAAGCGCGCGGGGCCCAGCCAGGGGAAGGGGGCGGCCCGCTCGGTCAGCACCGGATCTGTGAGGTAGTAGTGGCCCTCTATGTGCAGCAAAACCGAGGCATGCCCCAGCCAGTTGACTTGTACGCCGGTGGGAGCCAGACGCTCCCGCTGCGCCTCGGCAAAGGTCCAGGGCGAGGGCGGGGTGCGTTCTTGTCCGCCTTTGATCTGCCGCCCGAGGACTTCGGGCAGGCGCCCCAGGTTCATGGCGTCGGTGGCGACGGGGTTGACAAAGCGTCCTTTGGCCGGGTCAAACTGCGGGGAACGGGTCAGATCGCGGCGATCGGGAAGGCGGCCAAAGCTGGGGTGTAGGTGGTGTAGCATGATTACACAACGCAGGAAAGGCGCAGGGGTTTTTCCGCTGCCAAAATCCATGTGTGCCGCCGGTCATGGGACCGGCGGCACACATGGAGCTGGCGCTTAGCTAGCGGATGGGCCAGCCTTTCAGGCTGGGCAGAAATTGATCGTGCAGAATCTGCACCCATTCATCCGTATCGATAGGCTTGGTAATGACGCCTGAAACATCGGCGCGCTGACATGCGGCCAGGTCTGCATCCGACAAGTAGCCCCCTGTGCAGATAAAAACAGGAAGCTCCTCCGCGGAAAAGCGGCTGCGCAACTCGTTGAGCAGCCCCAGGCCATTCATGAAAGGCATCATGAAATCCGTGAGCACCAACGTAAGGCCAGGAATGGCCGGTTGGGAGAGGGCTTCGAGGTAAGCCGGAGGATGGGAAAAATGCCGAAAAACAATCTCGCAGTGTGCATTGGCGGCAAGACTAATCTGGATCAGCGTCGCGTCGCTCAGGTTATCCTCTACCAGATCTATCGCGATCTTTGGCAAATCTGAAGGACTCATGGGCAGGGAAAAGGAAACATGCAATGCATTTCCCAATGTAAAAAAATACAAAGCAGCAACAAAATTATTCAAAAACAATTCCAGGGGAGCAAGCTTCAATATCTATGTATCATAGATATCATGGCAGATTGCCCCCCTCGAACGGGCTTAGGCTTGTCCTACAAGGAACACGCTAGAAGTAGTATCCCAGGTCCAGGGAAAGGTAATTTACCCGGATGCTTTCTTCATTGCCAAACTGGGAGCGATTGTTGACGTTGGTGAGGCCCCGGTGGTAAAAGAAGCCTGCATTAAGGGTACCGATGTTCATTTCGTACTCACCCCCAAGTCCAAAAATAAAGGAAAGGGCCACGGGATTGGCCAACTTGCTGTTTTTGGTGGTGCCGGATTCGGCCACGGCCTGCTTGGTCACCGGATTGTAGACGCTATACTGATTGCGATAGCCTGCGGTGATGTCGATAGAGCCGCCGAAGAGTCCATTGATGAAGAAGCCCCGGCCTATTTCGGGCGAACGGCCTTTCAAGGCAAGCGGAATCTCCACGGTGGTCAGGCGCACATCCTGTACGGCATTGGACAGAGTCCCGCCATTGTCGGGCAGGACCACATCCTCGGTTCGCTTAAAGCCCTTCTGTACAATGTGGATACCAGAGTGAAAGCCGTAATTGTCGGTGATGCCATAATTGGCCATCAGGCCGTAGGAGATGCCGACCTTTGTGCTGATATTTTCCACGATATCGTTGCCATCCTGATCGGTAATGGAAGCCGAAGCAAAGATGGGGCTAAAGCGGAGGCCGATCTTGAGGCCTTGCTGGGCGTACAAGCCAGAAGTCAGCAAAAAGGCCGTCATCAGTAGTGAAAACGTGCGCATGGTACATGTAAATTGAAAAGTCTTCAACGGGAGGAGGTTGGGAAAAGCGAGCCAAAAAAAGGGATGGTGTGCCCTTGAGACTAGCGAAGCAAGTCAAGGTTACTCAATAGACCAAAAAGAGCGCTTTTTTTCTCTGCAAAGGCCCTGAAATGGGTTACAAAGCGGCTTTTTGCCTACCTTGAACGACCGACGCCGCCTTCTGCTACAGGTTTCGTCCGAAAAAGCTAACCGATAGATGCTTATTTTCCTAATCAGCGGGGGCCAGCCCCGAGATAAAAAAAAGACCCTGCCGGTGGTGGCAGGGTTGCTGCTGTTCCTGATCCAGGCCTGCGGCCCGGCTCCCGAGCCTGACCTGCCACCGGTAGAGATTGATTTCCGGCGCACCGACAGCCTCATGTGGGCCTGTGCCCAGGCCCTGCAAGCCGCGGAGCCCATGGCTCCGGAGGAGGCCTATGCCCGCTACCTGCAGCCTGACCGCGACTTTTGGTATGAGTGGCTGGGGGTGGACCAGATTATGCCCGAGGCCACTCCCCCCCAGGCCGACTCCTTTATGACCCGGCAGCTGTCCCAGCTGCTGTCAGATCCGGCTATGCTCACCTTGCTGGACACCGTCCGCCTGGCCTTTCCCTATGACTATCCGCTGGCGGAGCGGATTGAGCCCCCCCTGCGGCGACTCGTCGCCGCCTTTGACTCCCTGGAGCTGCCGGCCTTTCGCACCCACGTCAATGGCTATGTCCCCTCCGGGGATCCCCGCACGGTGGACCAGCTCCTGCCCAGCCCGCACTACTTCAGCTTTGGGCTGCATTATTTCCTGGGGCCCGAATTTGCCTTCTACCCCCCTACCCTGCCGGCCTATATCCGGCGGCGCTTTGACCCGCGCTATCTGGAGCTCATGATGGTGCGCGAAATCGCCGAGGGTATGGTGCCTCCGGTCGACCTGAGCCGGCAGCCCACCTTGCTCGACCATATGGTCCAGGCTGGCATCAAGCAGTACTTTGTCCGGCAGCTCCTGCCCGAAACGCCCGATTCGGTGCGCCTCTTCTACACCGAGGACCAGATGTACTGGGCCGATTATTACGAAGAGCGCATCTACAAGGAACTGATTCCCCATCTGTATGAGATCGACTTCAAGCTGATGCGCGACTACCTCTCCGACAAGCCTTTTACCTCCAACCTCTCCAATGAGTCGGCTCCGCGCCTGGGTGAGTATTGCGGCACCCGCATCGTCGAGGCCTATATGGCGCGCCACCCGGAAGAAGGCCTCGCCGACCTCGTGGAGCGTACTGATTACGATGCGATCTTTAGGGAGTCCCGCTATAAGCCGTGACGGGTTTGAGCGTTGAGCGAAAAAAGATACCTCTTGTCTGACTTCTGACTTCTGACTTCTGACTTCTGACTTCTGACTTCTGACTTCTCTCCTCTGACTTCCAAGTTTTTATGCCCCCTATTGCCCCCCGCCGCCCCCATCGCCTCGAAGCCCACGGCCATGTCCGTATTGATGATTACTACTGGCTGCGCGAGCGCGAAGATCCCGAAGTGATCGCCTACCTGGAAGCTGAGAACACCTACCTGGAAAGCGAGCTCGCC
>RFHL01000635.1 GCA_003696875.1 Bacteroidota bacterium
CAATACGGAGCATACCTTTCCCCAGGGCTTCTTTAACCAGGATTTGCCCATGCGCTCGGACCTGTACCATCTGTTTCCCACCAAAATCGCCGCCAATAGCGAGCGGGGCAATAAGCCTTTTGGGGTGGTAAGCAACCCTACCTGGCAGGACGGTGGTTCCAAGTCGAACAGCAGCCTCTTTGAACCGCGAGACAGCCACAAGGGCCCGGTAGCCCGGGCCATGTTCTACTTTGTGTTGCGCTACCAGGACTACGCCAATTTTCTCAGCAGCCAGGAGGCGATTCTCCGGGAATGGCATGGGTGGAACCTGCCCGACAGCGTTGAGATTCGCCGCAATGCCGCCATCGCGGCCCTGCAGCAAAACCGCAATCCCCTGATCGACTATCCGCAATTCCTGGACCGGATCAGTTCGGTATCGGGGAACTCGGTAGCCACGCCCGAGCGGGGGCTATTTTCCCCCGATTCGGTGGTCGATTTTGGGACGGTGTCCGCCGGGACCGCGCCCGTCTACGGGCTGGTGGTGGCCAATACCGGCAATGTGCCGCTCAGCCTCAGTGGGCTGAGCCTGAGTGACACTCGGCTGAGTTTTGTTGGTAGCAGCGGGAGCGATACGCTGCTGGCTCCGGGCCGGGCCCGGGTGCTGGCGATCCGGTTTCTGGCAAGCGGGCCTGACAGCCTCGCCGCGACTGTGAGTCTACAGGCCGATGTGCCGGGGCAGCCGGCCTATAGCTGGCCCGTCCGGGCCCGGGTCGTGGGGACCGATGGCCTCGCCCCCGATTGGGGGCGAGGGTGGACGCTGGCGCCTCAGCCGGCGCAGACCCGGGTGCAGGTACTGGCCGACCGCTGGCCAGCCGGGCCCGTACAGGTGAATCTATATGACGCCACCGGCCGGGAAGTCCGGTCGGATATGCTAACCGCCGTCCGGCCCTACCTGCCGGTCGACGGACTCGCCCCGGGACGCTATTGGCTGCGCCTCACCTATGGCGGCGCGTCGGGAATGTGGCCGCTGCAGGTCGCCGCGGACTAGAGATGTCGATGTTCCCGAAATTAGAACTATTTTTGTATACTGGGGTTTGGTCTGAGGTGATCCAAGTCCGGGGCAGGGAGAGATTGAAAGGTGTGCCCGAAAAACGGCTTTGGCCTCTTTGGGAAGGGTAAAAAGTCCCGAAAATCGGGCCACTGTGATGCCATGCGAGGGGGGCCCTGGCCTTTAGAACAGGTCTCGCCTCTAACTGTCTATTTATCTTCTTTTGCTGATGAGTTTGAAAGCACGCTGGGCCAAGTTGTCTCGTCTGGAGAAGATCGTCATCATTGCGACGGTCAACTCGGTGGTGATTTTTCTGGGCTTCATGCTGATGGACAAAGCGCCCAACCGCGATTTTTTGGTGCCCCAAGGCTACGAAGGCTGGGTGTGCATCCGCTATGAAGTGCCGGAAGCCCCGCCTTTGCCTGAGCTGGACGGGGTGCAGCAACTGCGCATTCCGGCCTCGGGCTAT
Organism: Bacteroidota bacterium; assembly: GCA_003696875.1. Taxonomy (GTDB): domain Bacteria; phylum Bacteroidota; class Bacteroidia; order J057; family J057; genus RFHL01. The sequence goes on from RFHL01000635.1 coordinate 1,497, forward strand.
CTGGAGACCTCTACAGCCCTGACGGTGGGCTGGCGGCGGGACCGCTATTTCTGGTATGATCAGGCAGGCCAAACCCCCATTCCCCCCTCCGTAGATATGGGGGAAGAG
>RFHL01000636.1 GCA_003696875.1 Bacteroidota bacterium
AGGCCAAAAAATTTGCTTATCCTGAGTATAACTTCGCTGGCGCCCTTCGGGCTGGCTCAGGATGACATTCAAACAATTGATAAACAGTCGATTAGAGAATAGCCTTTCTCCGCTTATCCAAAACTCACGGTAATTGAGTATGACTTCCCGGCCGAACCTGATGCGGTGCAGAAGGCGCCAGCGGAGGCCAGCCCCAATGGCATCGAAAACGGACTGGCTGCCATCAAGGCCCCTTTTATGTGGCAAAAAGGCTACACTGGCTATGGGCCTAAAGCCCTGGTCGTTGATAGCGGGGTAGACCCGACCCATGACGCCCTGAAGGATCGCTTCTGGGGGAACCGGGTCCCGGTGGGCGAAGCCTGATTTGACGCCTCCACGCCCACGGATTGCGACAATCATGGTACCCATGTGACCGGGACCATTGTGGGACTGGATGAAGCCAACCATGATACCATCGGGGTGGCCTTTGGGGCTTATTGGATGGGATCCCCGGCTATTGGTTGTGGGCCGGCAAATTCCCTGGCGACCTTTCAATGGGCCCTGGACCCGGACGGAGATCCGACCACCACCGGCGACATGCCGGATGGGATCAACAATTCCTGGGGATTTACTACCGGCAATACGGCTTCTTTTTGTAATGGCGCGTGGGTTTCTGCCCTCAATGCGGCAGAAGCCGTAGGCATAGCCGTGGTCTTCTCGGCGGGCAACGAGGGTGCCCAAGGCCCGAGCTCCATTACTGCCCCGAAAGTCATCAATACCGATTTGGTGAACTCTTTCTGCGTGGGGAATGTCAATGGCAACGTTCCCAGCTTTCCCCTGGCGGGAAGTTCCAGCCAAGGGCCCACCACCTGTGGAGGTACGGGCTCTTGGCTGATCAAGCCGGAGGTTTCCGCTCCCGGAACCGGAGTCCGCTCCGCGGTCCCGGGTAATGGATATGCGTCCTTTACCGGCACGTCCATGGCCGCGCCCCACGTTTCAGCGTTTCGGGCGACACGGTTTTTTCGGCATCGGTTCCCTTTACGGATGAGAGCCTGCTGGCCGAGACCTGGCTTTGGGACTTTGGCGACAGTACCACCTCCACCGCGCAAAACCCGGTACATGTCTATGCCGACACCGGCGTGTATGAGGTTAGCCTACGCATTACGGGCCCACAGAGCTGTTCGGACATTGTCTTCAAAACGATCACCGTGATTCCGACGGTGAATACCTCAAGTGATGGTTGGTTGGCTGAGGAGCTATTGACGGTTTTTCCCAATCCCGGCACGGGCTTGTTTCACCTGAGCCTCCCCACAGATGTTTCCGGACCCATGGACCTGCGGGTCCTCAACCAAATGGGCCAAATCGTCCGACAGACGCCCCTCTTGCTGCCCCAATCCTCTATCTGGATGCTGGACCTGAGTGATCAGGCGACAGGCGTTTATCACGTGCAATTGACCGGCGCGCGGAAACGATATCAGGCGCGACTCATCAAGCAGTAGAGGCACCTGGATCAAAATGGCATTCCAGAGCTTGTTTCCATGAGAGACAGGCTCTGGAATTTTTGTTTGGGGCCCACTGGGGTTCGGGGGAACCCTATGCGGTAGGTGCTTCCCCTCGACCCTGTGAGGGTCGGACGTATCCCCCTATCAGGCCTTTGCTGAGCTCGCCTCCATCCGGCTTTTTCCATCGTCCAAATTCACCCCTTGGGGTGAAGGATCTTCCCCGCCATCCGGTCAACTTGCCATCGTGTAGCCGCCCGCCCCCTTCGGGGAGCGGCACGCTGCACAGATGCCACAAATCTTGACCTACAATGAAAACATGTCTCTTTTCCGGGCTGATGCGCCTGCGCCTGGGGGATCAGGCGGGCAGCCAGTGGGTGGAGGTGGAGTAGGGGCTTGCCCGCTGTTGCCGGCCGACTCACGGATGGGGACGGATGGCCCCGGCCACCATGGGCTCGGGGCGACCTTTCCTTTCGGCCAGGTACAGATCAGCCCCCGCTCCGGGTAGGAGCGGGGGCTGATCTCCAGAGAGAGGGCCTTACTTGGCCTTTTCCCGGGCTTGCTTGGCCTTCTCGGCCGAATAGGTCGCATCAGGGTTGATGGCCACAGCCTTCTCGAAAGCCTCAGCAGCAGCGGCATAGTCCTCCATGGCCATGTAGTAGTCTCCCATGGAGTCGTAGGGGTTGTGGTGGTCCGGGGCCGCAGCGACGTAGGCTTCAAACGTAGCCCCCGCATCTTCCATCTGTCCCATGGTCATGTAGGCATAGCCCAGCATATTATAGGCCCCCAGCATGGGACCCATGTCGATCGCTTTTTTCAGAAAAGGAACGGCCTTGGCGGGCTGCTCGGAATACATATGGGCCACCCCGGCCAGGAGATACATGCGGGCATCTTCCGGATGGGCTTCCGCGAGCTGGGGAATGGTCATCATGGGATTGTAGTCGTCTTCGTCGAAGTGGGTCGCCATCTCGGCGAAGATCTTTTCGCCGGCACTCATGGGGCCATCGTAGGCCAGCATACGCTCGACATAAGGGCGCGCGGCTTCTTTGTCCTCGTCCGGATTGGACATGGCAAAGAAATTGGCGATCAGCATGTCCGGGTCGGCCTCCACGGCCGCATCTACGTTTTCGCCAAAAAGCTGCATGTCATGCCCCATGTTGTCCAGCGCCTCTTCCATCAGCGCGATGGCTTCCGGGCTGCTGCTGTGCATCTCCATCTTTTGAGCGGGGAGAAGGGCGCAGCCGAAGAGGAAAGCCGTCAGGCCCAGGAGGGTTTTGAGTTGTGTACGTAGCATCTGAGAAGGGATTAGGGCAAATGAAAAAAGACCTGGGCAACCTACCGCAGAGACAAGTTGTGCCTCGGCACAGAGGTTGCAAGAATCAGAACTGAGGTTGCATATGAATTATTGTCTTGATTTTCAGTAAGATAATAATTCGGGCTTATTCTTCCAATCCGGGATAGCCGAGACGCTTGGGAGGGAATGGGAGCAAATGGAACGCAGGTTTCCTCCAGAATGACAGGTTGGAAGGCCTCGTGCAAGCCGCGTCCTGAACCCTTAGGGGCACTAGTCCTTCATCTGAAACGTCAGCCCCGCGCGCGCCTGCAGGCGCGCCAGCAGGACCTCGCCCATCGCGCTCACTGGCGTGAGCACCCCCGCCCGTGGCGGCAACTGTGCCTGGTCCAGGGCCAGGCAGACCGCACTCTCGCCCAGCATCTTGCTGGTCGAGCCATAGCCCGGATCCTGATCGCCTGTCACCCGGGCCTGCAGCCAGGTCTCGTCCGGGAGCTGTCCGTAGAAGCGGATGTTGAAAAACCCCTTTTCCCGGGCCTGCTGATCCGGGCCCTCGCCCGGCTTGGGCAGAAAGCGGTCCATTAGCCGCTTGATCATAGAGTCCGGCTTCAGGCGCTGGACCAGGCCCATGCCCCAGGCCATAGTCCCGGCCATCAGGCGGCCGCGCAGCCCGCGGCCGGTGAGGAGCGCCTCCTCATAGCCAAAATCCCGGCCGTAGGGGTAGCCCCGCAGCGCATGGCTGCGCCGCACGATGCGCGTGTTGATCGACGACATCACAAAAGGGGCCGACCAGGCCCGGGCCACCGGATCATAGGTCGCGTCCATCGGGTCGGGTCCGTCCGGGCCCTGCCGCTCACCGGGAGGGTTGAGGGCATAGGGATCGGCCATTACCTCCGCCACCGCCGGATCGGCCTCGATCTCTACCAGTACCTGGGATAGGGAGGCCAAGGTGCCCCCACTAAAGCCGCCGCTGCTGCCCGCCACCCGCATCTGAATCCGGCGGCAGTAGGCGCCCTGCTGGGCCATGGCCTCCTGCTGCAGGAAAAACACCCCCATATCCGAGGGAATGGAGTCATAGCCGCAGCTGTGCACGATCCGGACGCCTTGGGCGGCAGCAGCTTCATGGTGCTGGTCCACCATTCGCCGCATCCACTGCACCTCTCCGCTGAGGTCACAATAGTGCGTGCCGGCCGCCACGCAAGCCGCCACCAGTTCTGAGCCATACAGTGCATAGGGCCCCGTACAACTGCACACGACCCGGGTCTGGACCACCATCGCGTCCAGCGAAGGCCGGTCCAGGCTGTCGGCCACGATGACCGGCAGGGTGTCCGCCTTCAGGTCCGCTTTTAAACCTGCCAGCTTTTGGGGGTTTCGACCCGCTACCGCCCACTTCAGTTCCTGATCCAGGCCATACTGCCGCAGCAAGTATGCTGCTACCAATCGCCCCGTAAATCCCGTGGCGCCCCAAACAATCACATCATAAGTTCGATTCATGTTCCTCTGGATTGATGGGCCAGGAAATATCCTTCCTGATATCCCACTCAGGTTTTAGCTTCTGGTTTTGGGGCGTGCCCGCCCACCGGCGCGAGCGCCTTCGGGCGGTCGTGCCCTTCCGGGGTCGCTATCGCTCCGTCCTTCGGACCAGGCCCTCCAGGCCACTCACGCCGCGCCAGGCCTTCGCCACCCCAAGCAAAGATAGGACAGGCCGGGCAAAGAACCCGGCCTCGCTCAGAAACCCCCAAAAACCCGCCTTCAAGGCGGGTTCCGGAATAAGCGTCTTCCCCGAAGGAGAAGTTCCCGCTAAGCGGGATTTCCCTACGTTCAACAGAGATGTCGGAAGTCAGATGCCAGATGCAGATGCCGGATGTCAGAAGGAAACGATCGCAGATCCGTCAAGCGGGGTGTTTCCGGAATTGGATCAAGTGAGATCCCGCCAGGCGGGAAGGGAAACGGGGGGGCGCGGAAGGGTTTTCACCGGCCAGCGGCCGCCAGGCTTGGCCGGCGCGCCCGCAGGTAGGCATCTACCTTGGCCTTTTCTTCCGGCAGCAGCTGCGCGTAGAGCCGGTCAAAGTAGTCCGCGTCGACAAAGTAGCAGATCACGTCGGCGTCGCCGACGTTGATGCGCTGGTTGCGCAGGATGCCCAGCATCATCGGGATCCAGCTGTATGGGGTATACAGCGGCTTGATGCCAGCCGGCAGGGCCGGCGCCCCCTGGGCCGGGGCAGTGCCCGGCGCACCGAGGACGCGCTGGCTCTGGGCGATGCGCTCCGACTCGGCCTGCGACACGTACTGCACCGTCTGCACAAAGAGTTGCTGCGCAAAGACCTTGAAGGCCGCCACATTGGTGGCCGCATCTTCGCCGGTGGCATAGTGCACCTTGCGGTCCACATTTTCCACAAATACCGTTCCCCCCGAGCGGATGTAGTAGCCCCGCAGGACGTCCTGATTGAGCCGGATCATCATGGGGGTTGGGGGGCGCCGCACCTCGTCATCCTGCGCGAGGTCCCGGCTGTGAAAGGTCACTTCGTCGCGCACGAGATCGTAGGTGCCGTGCTGCAACAGCACGTGACGGATGTAGATCTTGGAAAAGGGCTCCAGATTTTTGCGGGCCAGGGCTTTGTCCACAAAGCGGATCAGCTCGGGGCTTGCCTCACCATTGCGCAGGAGCGGAATCTGCTCAAAGATGGCGTGGAGGGTGGAGTCCATCAGCCGCGCCTGCGGCGTGCCATGCTCAAAGCGGTTGAGGTGTACTGCCCGCATGGGGCGGTGGCCAAAGCGCAGGAGCAGGTTTTTTTCGTAAAAGGCCAGACTGCCCAACTTGCCAAAATCGAGGGTAAAAACTTCACCGTCACTTTCGTAGTCGCCCTTCAGCTCGGCATAGAGCGCAAGACGCAGGCGGTTTTCCTTGCTGAGGGAGTAGCCCGTCAGGTGACGGTTGATGAGCGTTTCCAGGGGAAACTTGGGGGCTTCAGGGGCGTGCGCCTGCAGAGAGGCGCACAGCCACAGGCCTACCCAGAGGCCTAGTGCGTGCCGGTACATGTGCGAGCAGGTTGGATTGTAAAGAATGAAACAGGAGAAACGTAACAGGAGAAACGTAACAGGTGACAGGAATGAAGCACGTCGACAGAAGGAAGGAACGCATGTCGCTGCAACCAGAGACGTGCCGTATGGCACCTTTTCATCTCGTCTCGGTTTTCGGCTCTTGGGTCCTACCGTCTCCGGAAGGCAAGAACGCAAAGCGACTCTACTTATCAGCGAAGAAGGCAATGCGAATATTACATTTCGCAGAAAGAAAATACCCGGCGCAATGGATCAAATGTGGGGAATGTTATTGATGTTACACGAAAAAGTAATTACGAAAAACGAAAGTATGTCCCGGCCTGGCTTGGCGCCACGCCTTTCGTCAGACACATTTGCCCAAAAACCTTACTTTGCGGCCTGTTCTCCAGCGCCCCGAAACCCGCGCCAACCCAGAACTGCGAACCACGACCCACGACCCACGAACTACGAACTACGAACTACGAACCACGAACTACGAACCACGAACTTCGACCCACAAACATGCCCCCCTTCCCCACCGACCCCACCCTCGCCGCCCTGCAACAGTATCAGG
>RFHL01000637.1 GCA_003696875.1 Bacteroidota bacterium
GACACCCTCTGGCGCACGGGCAGCGACAGCTCCCGGCAGGAGGTGGTACAGCTACGCCCGGACGACTACGCCCGCATGATCGCCTACTTCTCGGCAGGGCGTGAAACCGACTGGGCCCGCCGCCGGGCCCAGCTGGCCGAGATGTTGGCCCCGGAGGTTCGTGTCTTCCATATCCATGCCCCGACCGGCCTGGCCATGGAAGTCTACAACCGAGAGGAGTTTATCGACCGGCTCACCTTGCCGAGCCGGGACCTGCGCGACCTGCAGGTGTTGTCCACCACCTACACCGGGGACCGCATCAGCGAGTTGCATATTGCCACCCCTCACTCAGCGGACCCATGAACACCAAAATACTATCTTTCCCTGGCCTCCGGGCCCTCCTGATCGGCAGCCTGCTCCTGTTGCTGGGGGGCAAGCTCGTGGCTCAATCGGCGGCCCCCCCGGCCCCGGGGCCGAGCCTGAGTGCCGCAAGCCTGTCGATGGCCCAGCAAGATGCCCTGGTGTCCGGGGCGGCGCCCAAGCTGCGGACGTTTTTCGACTATCAAGAAGCTTTGACACAAGACAGCCTCGCGCCGGCCTTCCGGCAGGCTTTGGCCGAAGGGATACGCCGGCTGTTTATCAGCGACAGCATCGCCATTGGGCCCTACCCCAGCCTGAGGGCCTTTCTGGACGCGCTGGAGGCAGGCGATTCGGCCTTGCTGTCTCCCCAGTCTCCGGTGGAGACCCACTGGGAGCCAGGTCGCAATGAGGGGTCGCTGAGCTGGTCCACTGCCGCAGGCAGGGGTGAGGCCACCTTTTTGTTGCACCGGCAAGAAAAGCAGTTTGGGCCGGGCCGGGAGGCCGTCTGGGAGGTAAAACTAGGCCAGATTAGCCTTCAGCGCTAAAGGGAGAACAGGAGGGTACAGGATGGGAGGGAGGGGAAAGCACGCTTTTATTTAGGGTCAAGCATTGATTTTTGGCTTTTTCTCTGGTCTGAAAAGGAGTTCTCCTCCCATTTCTCATCATCATCGCTTTCCTTTTTTTGTTGTACCCTCAAACCCGCCAAACTAACTACAATTCCCAACGGCTGAATCCGCTTGACCCTCCTGACACCGGTATTGTTTGTGCGCGCTCAGCAAGCTGCCCAACTATCTGAGACAAGACCAGGCAATCGTGCCCCAGGAGGGTAGGTGTGAAGGGGCCTCCCCCAGCGTTTTCCCATTCATGTGCAGGCCTGTTCAGGCCTTAGGGCGGGTTCTCCTTTTTGGGCTGAGCCTTCCCTGACTGGCCATGACAGGTTGTATGTCTCCTTTTTCTACAGGAAAAGGGGGGTACGTACTTGTCTCATTTTTAAGCCTTTCAACTATCCAAAACTACTCTCGTATGCGAATGAGAAATCTATTTTTGAGTCTCGTCTCGTGCCTCTTCCTGATGCCTGCGGCCCTGGCCCAGCAGGCGATCAGCGGGCGGGTCCTTGACGAAGCCGGTACTGGCCTCTCCAGTGCCAATGTAGTAGTCAAATCCAGTACCCGGGGCGTCCTCACCGGGGACGACGGCTCTTTCTCCATCCGGGCGTCGGCCGGCGAAACCCTCGTGGTTTCCTATATCGGATATGAAACCCAGGAAGTCCTGGTAGGAAGTGAGACCCAAATCACGGTAAACATGGTCCCATCCACCAGCCAACTGGATGAAGTGGTTGTGATCGGGTATGGTACCCAAGGCCGCTCCCAGGTGACCAATGCCATCACCAAGGTAAATGCAGACGAAATATCTTCTCTCCCTGTCGTCAGTGCTGAGCAGGCCCTGCAGGGCCGGGCAGCAGGGGTGACGGTCATCAACAATGGTTCGCCGGGCCGCGGTGCCACCATCCGTATTCGGGGTATCAACTCCGTCAACAGCAACGAGCCCCTCTTTGTCATTGACGGGGTGCCGGCGGGTGGTCTCAACGAGATCAACCCCGAGGACATTGAGTCGATTGAGGTGGCCAAAGACGCCTCGGCTACGGCCATCTACGGCTCCCGGGCCTCCGGCGGGGTGGTTTTCATCACCACCAAGCGCGGCAAAGCGGGCCAGCCCAAGGTGAGCTTCGACGCCTACTACGGGATCCAAAACCTGGCCAGCATCGACAATTTTGACTTGCTCAATACCCAGCAGTACATCGAGTATGCGACCGACATTCAAAACAACGCCAATGACCCGGTGCCGCCCCGCTTTACCGACCCGGGCTTTGTGAATGGTTCTGCCTACATCAATCAGAACAACAACATCGACTATATGGAGCAGATCTACCGGACGGCTCCAATCCAGGACTATAATGTGTCGATTGCGGGGGGACCGACAATGGCCGCTACTATGTATCGACCGGTTACCTCAACCAGCAGGGGGTGCAGATCAATACGGGCTTTGAGCGCTATTCCTTCCGGGTCAATACCGACTTCAAAGCCGGCCGGCTCACCTTTGGGCAGTCGCTGAACCTGGCCTACTCTCACCGGGACAATGAGCGCGTGTCTGGCGGGCGGAGCCTCAACGAGCACGCCATCAAGATGGCGCCCTACATCCCGGTGGAGAGCGAAGACGGAACCGGCTATCGTGGCCCGGATCAGGTGGACAACAACGACGCCGTCAACCCGGTACGGATCATGGAAGTCGGTGAAGACTATGACGAAACGCTGAAGTTGCTGGGCAACTTTTACCTGGATCTGGAGATCCTCGAAGGTCTGAACCTGCGCCAGCAGGGGGGATCGACATGGCCTATGGCTTTGGCCGGTCGTTCTCACCCTTCATCATGGACGGCGAATTTCACACCAACCTGATCGCCACGCTCAACGAGGGGCGCAGCGACTTTATGAGCCCGATCTCGACCACGACCCTGAATTTCAACCGCAGCTTTGGGGACCACAGCCTCTCGGCCCTGGCCGGGTACGAGGTGCAATACTCCCGGTTCCGCAACACCACGGCTTCGGGGCAAAATGACCTGACGGATGACCTGGCCACGCTGCAGTCCTTTGCCACGCCCAGTATTGGCGGGACGCTGGAAGAAGACCAGATCATCAGCTACTTTGGGCGGATCAGCTACAACTACGCCAATCGCTACCTGCTGCAGGCGAGCATCCGCCGGGACGGGTATTCCCGCTTCGGACCGGCCAACAAATGGGGGGTATTCCCCTCGGTGTCGGCAGGCTGGAACCTGCACAACGAAAGTTTCATGGCCGACCTGGACCAGCTGAGCACCTTCAAAATCCGGGGTAGCTATGGCGAGGTGGGCAACTCCCAAGCCCTCGGCCGCTACGCCTATCAGTCGACTGTCGGTCTGAACAACTTCTACAACTTCAATGGCAATCTGCAGCAGGGAGCCAACATCCGGGCCCTGGCCAATGAGGAACTGCGCTGGGAAACGATCCAGATGATTAATGCCGGATTTGACCTCGGCCTGTGGAACGATCAGCTGACCTTCACGGCAGAGTACTACAACACCACCACCTCGGACATGTTGCTGACCGTCAACCTGCCGCCCTCAATGGGATATGACGGTTCGCCTTTCGCCAACACCGGCGATGTAACCTCCTCCGGTTTTGAGTTCTCATTGGGCTACAATTCTGACCCCACCCGGGACTTCAACTTTTCGGTGAACGCCAATTTTGCCACCCAATCCAATGTCGTCACCTCCCTAGGGGTGGGCAATCCGATCAACGGACCTAGCTTTGAAGGGGACGTAATCACCCGTGTGGACGAAGGCGAGTCGATCTACTACTTCTTTGGCTGGCAGACCCTGGGGCTCTTTCAGGAAAGCGACTTTACCAATGGCCAACTCAATGATGGCATTCCTACCCAGCCGAGCGCCGCACCCGGCGACATCCGCTTTGCCGACCTGGCCGGTCCTCCGGACGAGGATGGGAATCCCACCGAGCCCGATGGGGTGATCGATGTGAATGACCGGACCAACCTCGGCAGCCCGCTGCCTACCTACATCTACGGCCTGAATACCGATCTGAACTACAAGAACTTCACCCTGAACTTCTTTTTCCAGGGGCAGGGAGGCAACAAGATCTACAACACCAACCGTTATGACCTTGAGGGAATGACCCGCGTATTCAATGCCGGCACCGCCGTGCTGGACCGCTGGACGCCGACCAATACCGACACCGATATCCCCCGCGGGGTGACGGGTGACCCCAACCGCAACAGCCGGGTATCGGACCGCTTTCTTGAGGACGGCGACTTCCTCCGCCTCAAGCTGCTGCGTCTCGGCTACAACGTCGATGTGAGCAGCCTGAACTGGATCAGCCGCCTGAATGTCTATGTGGCTTCACAGAACCTGCTGACTATCACCAACTATACCGGCCTTGATCCCGAGATCGGCCGTTTCCAGAACCAAACCAATACCGGGGGTGGCAATGCTGCCCTGGGGATCGATTACGGGCAGTACCCTCAGCCCCGCACATTTATGCTGGGCGTCCAGGCAAGCTTTTAACCCACACCACCTGAAAACGTGAATCATCAAACATGGAGTTTACTATGAAAAGGTATTTGATCATCATATTTCTGGGGTCCTTGATTTTGCCCTTCCTTTCGTGTTCGGAGGAGCGGCTGGACCTCAACAACCCCAACCAGCTGTCGGAGGCCACCTACTTCCAAAATGAAGCGCAGGCCATCTCCGCGGTCAACGCCATCTACGCAGCCTTTCAGACCACCGACCTCTACAACCGGCGCTATTTCTTCATGCACGACCTGCTCTCCGATGAGATTCAGGGGCTAGGGTCGCTGGCTGGCGAAATGGTCGCCCTTCAGAATCGGTCCATCGACGGTTCCAATCCTGTCGTACAGGAGACCTGGCGGGGCTTTTATCGAGGTATACAGCGGGCCAATCTGGCCATCGGCAACCTTCCCAGCATTCCGGCCACCGAGATCAGCGAGGGCGTACGCAGCCGCCTGATCGGCGAGGCCAAATTCCTGCGGGCCTGGCACTACTTCGAGCTCGTAAGCCTCTGGGGCGGTGTGCCCCTCTACACCGAGATCTCCCGTACGGTCGAGGGGATTCCCCGCGCCACAGAAGATGAGGTGTATGACCTCATCATCCAGGACCTGACCGATGCCGCCGCGGCCCTGCCCGAAACGTATGACGCCGGCGAGACGGGTCGCGCCACCAAAGGTGCCGCCAATGCCCTGCTGGGCAGGGTATGGCTCTTCCGGGCCGGCATCTCTGGCAATGCCTCCTACTACGCCAATGCCAAGGCGGCTTACGAAGCCGTGGTCAATAGCGGGACCTATGCCCTGACAGACGACTACTTCTTCAATTTTACGGAGGAAAACGAGTTTAACTCAGAGTCGATCTTCGAAGTAGGCTACTCCACCCAGTGGGGAGGGGCCGGTGGCTGGGCCAGCGATGCCACAGGCATCAACGAAAGCACCTTCCGGGCGCAGGAGTACGGCTTCCGGGCCTGGCGAAACGTGGTGCCTTCGCAGAAACTTCTGGCCGAGTTTGAGGACGGAGATCCTCGCTATGATGACTCCTTCTTTCATCCCTGCGACACCTACAACAATGGCGAAGACACCATCTATGTCGACGGCACTGCCTATCCTGGCCTGCCGTGTGCTGCCCCCGCAGGCGTAAACCCCACCATCCCGGATGACCTCTCCAGCTGGCGTAAGTACCAGAACTACCACCGTCAGGAAACGGAGATCAATTCCCAGTCAGGAATCAACTTCCGCAGCCTGCGCTATGCCGAGGTGCTCCTCGGTCTGGCCGAGGCCATTGCTGAGGTCGAAGGCCCCACCCCTCAGGCCCTCACCTACCTCAACAGCACCCGCGAGCGGGTCGGATTTACCCCCTACCCCACGGCGGACTATCCCACCGGGAGCAAGGAGGAGTTTATCCGCGCCGTGATGCACGAGCGGGCGGTCGAGTTTTCCGGGGAGCAGATCCGCTACCGGGACCTGATCCGCCGAGGTCTCCTGGTTCAGGAAGTACCCACTGTGACCCAGGAATTCCAGCGCTACCTGCCGATTCCTCAAAACGAAATCGACAACAATACCGCGCTGACCAACGCCGACCAGAACCCGGGCTACTAAGCCGGGATCTGTCCTTCCGCTATGGCAAAGCTACCCCCGATCCTGGGGGTAGCTTTGCGGTTTTTGGGGATTCCGAGCGCCCCTTTCTTATGTTCCTGCCAACGACCCGGCCATGGCCTATAAACCCCGGTTTTTCCTGCGCCCCTCACTATGGCTGATCTGCCTGCTTGGGGGGAGCCATGCGTGGAGCCAAAACCTGGTTCCCAATCCGACTTTTAGCCAGTATGATACCTGTCCGGATGGCCGGGGGCTCATTCGCTACGCCCCGCCCTGGTATTCGCCCAATCTCACCACCACCGACTTCTGTCATCCCTGCTCCCCACCGGGACGCAATGGCGTCCCCCTCAATCGCTGGGGGCAGGAAGCCCCCAAAGCCGGGCTCGGATACGCCGGCATTCGCCTATGGCTGGAGATCGATCCCGCCAACAATGACGCGCCCTACCGCGAGTATCTCGCGGCCCCATTGCTCGACAGCCTGCGCCAGGGACAGGACTACTTCGTGAGTTTTTGGGTGAATGTGGCGGAAATATCGGGTTATGCCACCGACAAGCTTGGGCTGGCCTTTGACCAGGCCGAAATCCAGGGCGGCGACATCCTCCCCTACAGCCCGGCGATCCACAATACCACCGGCATTCTGCTGCGCAACAAAGTGGGCTGGCGCCAGGTCAAAGGGATCTACACGGCCCAGGGAGGCGAGCAACAGCTCGTCAGCTGCAGCCCGGGGCCCGCCTGCGACGCTTGCAGATCCGCGATCGCTACGGCCGCCTCTACCACGAGCAAACCGCGCCACAGGCCTTTTGGGACGGAAGCAGGGACGGCACAGCCGCCCGAAGTGGGATATATTATTACAGCCTGGAATACGAATGCTGGGAGGACAACCGATGGCAGATCCGCCACCGTCGGGGGGCACTATCCCTGCTGCGCTAGCGCAGCGGGGAGCGCAAATGACAAGAGGCTGCCC
>RFHL01000638.1 GCA_003696875.1 Bacteroidota bacterium
CAGGGGGGTAACCGCCGAGGCGGGGGAAACCCTTATCCCCAAGGCGCCGATTTATGCAGGTTGGCGAAAATTTTTGCAAATTATCTCTCATGAAACCGCTTCCCATCGCGATCATCGGCGCCGGCGCCGCCGGCCTCTACGCGGGCTACCTGCTGCGGCAGCAGGGCATCGACTGCCGCATCTTCGAAGCCGCCGGCCGCTACGGCGGGCGGCTGGGCAAGTTGGAGGGCTTTGCTGATTATCCCCTGGACCTGGGGGCCGAGTGGCTGCACGGCAAAAAGTCCCTGCTCAAAGCCTTCATCAAGCAGTCGGGTACCCAGATCACCAAGGACCGCTCGGAGGAATGGTGGTGGTTTCAGGGCGGTTTCACGGAAGACCTGCCCCGCGACCTGGAAGCCGCTCTGGAGGACCAAGCCGGTGCCCCGGACCTTTCCTACCTGGACTATGCCACCCAGCAGGGCTTCGGGCCGGAATACCGCTACCTGATCGAAATGCTGGCCGGGGATCTGGGCGCAGACGCTCGCCACCTCTCCGTGAAGTGGAATGCGGTGGAGTTCGAAAACTGGCATTCGGGCAGCAAGGACTACAAATTCCGGCAGACCTACTTTGACCTGATCGACACCTGCATCGCCGCCCATGTGCGCGACGCCATCCTGCTCGATACCCCTATCGTACGGGTCGATTACCGGGGGGCGCAGGTGCAGCTCACCGATCGGACGGGCCAGGTCTATACGGCGGAGCAGGTGCTCATCACCGTGCCCATCACGGTGTTGCAGGCGGGTGATATCGAGTTTGTGCCGCCGCTACCGGCGGCGCAGGCCGAGGCCTTCCAGCGCATCGGTATGGACCCCGCCATGAAGGTTTTCCTGAAATTCCGGGAGCGCTTTTACCACGACAACATTGCTGGCGGGCAAATCTGTGCGGCCTATGCCGACGAAAGCGTCGGCAAAAAGGGTCAGGATCACGTGCTGATGGCCTTCCTGATGGGCCACCAAGCCGAGGCCCTGGCCGCGCTGGGCAGCGATGAGCTCATCGCCGAGGCCCTCCTGGCCGAGCTGGATGCCATGTACGCCGGCCGGGCCAGCGCCGCCTTTCTGGCCGCCCACGTGATCGACTGGACTGCGCACCCCTTCATCCGGGGCGGCTACTCCTACAGCAAAGTCGGCATCGGTGATGCGCGCCGGGTAGCCGCCCAGCCCGTAGCCAACCGGCTCTTCTTCGCCGGCGAAGCCATGAACGGCCGTGGCCACCACCAGACGGTGCATGGCGCGATGGAGACCGCGGCCGAGCAAGTAGCGGCGCTGCTGAGGGGGCGGCTTGCCTGAGGTGAGGGCCAATGGGCCTATTTCCCTCGCAAAAGGCTATGACAGCCTTAATTCATCCCTTCCTCCCCCAACCGGACCTCCACCCCCAGCACCACTTGTAGCACCGCCTGTAC
>RFHL01000639.1 GCA_003696875.1 Bacteroidota bacterium
GCTTTCCTCCGACGAACTAGAGCGAAAGCACATCGAGATTTTGCGCCGCATGTGCTATGACTATGAGTCCCTCCGGGCCACCCTCAAGGTGCGCCGCATCCCCGGAACCGACTATATCGGCATCGATTTTTCTTCGGAAAATCCCTACCTCTCGGCCTTCGTCGTCAATACGCTCTGCCAGGAATTTATCCGCTATTACGCCCGGGCCAAGTCTGAGCAGTCCCAAAACGCCATCGAATTCTTTTCCCGCATGGTCGAGGAGAAAAAAGCCGAACTCGACGAAAAGCTGCAAGCCTGGGAAGGGTACCAGCGGGCTCAGGGCCAGAATGTCGCCGACCCCGGGCGGGATCTCAACGCCCGCATCGGCGAGCTCGAACGGCAACGCGACCTGGCCAACGACGCTGTCTTTGCTGCTGAGCGCCAGCTCATTGAGGTTCAGGCCTCCTTTGCCGGGGCCGACCGGCAATCCTTTCTCTCCCGGGAGATGGCCGATGGGCAAAATCTGGTCGTTCTCCTCCGGCGTCGCCTGTCGCGCCTCAACGAAAAATACGTCCGCAACGGCTTCCGGGCTTCGGGCCTGGACTCTCTCCGCCAGGTGGAAAGCGAGTTGGTCAATGAGCTGTTTCGTGCCACCATCGCAGATTTCCCCAATGCCGATACCTATCGGCAAGAACAAATCAGCAAAAAAATATCCGGCGAGATTCGTCTCGACCTCGCCCGCGAACGCATCCAGTTTATTAACCGGGAACTGTCTCAAATCGGCGGGCAAGCCGGCACGTTCGTAGCTGAAACCAGTTCCCCCTATGGCAAGGATGTTGAGGTCGCCCGCGATGCTTACCTGCTGGTTCTTAACAAGCTCAACGAAGCCAAACTCTCCTCCGTTGATGCCGTGGCAGGCAACGTGGGACAGGTCGCCTTCGTGCAGCCTCCCGAAAAGCCCGAGCCTTCGCAGACCCTGCTCCTAACTGTGCTCGCGGGCCTGGTAAGCCTGGGGCTGTGTGTATTGGTCCTCTTCACCCTGGAGTACCTTGACCACTCCATCAAGTTTCCCTCCCAGTTTACGCCCATGACCGGGCTCACCATGGTCGGGGTTCTCAACCGCCTGACTACCAAAAACCTGGACCTGGTTTCCCTTTTTAGCGAAACCCAGAAGAACCCCAGCCTGGAAACCTATAAGCAGCTGCTGCGCAAGGTGCGCCTCGAAGTGATGGAAGCCGGGCCCCGCACCCTGCTCGTGACCAGTACCCGCGAAGGAGCCGGGAAGACCTCCCTGCTCGTTTCGTTGGCCTACTCCCTCAGCCTCAATGAGAAGAAGGTTCTTCTCATCGATACCAATTTCAAGCGTAACTCGCTCACCCAGATCACCGGAGCCACACCGACGCTGGAAAAATATCTTCACAAGGAGATCCCCCGCAAAAACTTGATTTCCAAATCCGTATTCGAAGGCGTAGACGTCATCGGGTCAGAAGGAGGGAATTTCTCTCCCTCCGAAGTGCTGGACAAAGAGGTATTTGAGCCACTCCTCTTCGAGCTTGCCGAAACCTACGACATCATCCTGATGGAAGGGCCTGAGCTCAATCCCTATGCCGACGCCAGGGAGCTGATGCCTTATGCCGCCAAGGTCATGCTGGTCGTCTCGGCCGCCTCGGGCATCCACGCGGCAGACCAGACCTCTATCGACTACCTCAAGTCTCTGAAGGGCAAGTTTATGGGTGCCGTCCTCAACAAGGTGGAGCTAAACAACCTCAACCGGTAAGGGGTTCGGAGGCCTTGGGAACCTCCATCCCCTCTTACCCGGATTAGGATTATCCCAGCCACCTGATCAGGGGTTTCAGCAGCGCCAAAGGCACCCGGTAGGGCGCAAAGCGCCCGGGCGCATCGGCCAGGAAATTGCGGCGCATGACGCTTTTGAGATGCGAAAAGGTATCGAAGCTGCGCTGCCCATGGTAGCTGCCCATCCCGCTCTCCCCTACCCCGCCAAAAGGTAAGTCGCTCAACCCCACCTGCACCACCAGGTCGTTGACGCAAACACTCCCGGAACTAGTCCGCTCAATGACGGCCTGCCGGACGCGGCTACGGGTGGTGAACACATAGAGCGCCAGAGGCTTGGGCCGGGCATTGATAAACCGGATGGCCTCTTCCAGCCGGTCGTAGGGGATGATGGGAAGAATGGGGCCAAAAATCTCCTCCTGCATGGCAGGATGCGTCTCCGGATTGTCGACTTCTATCAAGGTCGGGGCCACATAGCGGTCGGCTACGTCTACCTGCCCGCCTGTCACGATTTGCCCCTCGATCAGGCCCGCCAGCCGAGCGACATGCCGGTCATGTATGATGCGGCCAAAATCGGGGCTTTGTTGAGGATCTGGCCCAAAAAAGTCCCTCAGATGGCGCTGCATCCAGGCCAGTGCCTCCGCTTTGACCTTACGGTGGACCAGCAGGTAATCAGGTGCGACACAGGTCTGCCCGGCATTGAGACATTTACCCCAGACAATCCGCCGGGTGGCGACCTCCAGGTCCACATGCTCGTCCAGAATCACCGGGCTCTTTCCGCCCAGCTCCAGCGTCACCGGCGTGAGGTGACGCGCGGCCGCCTGCATCACGATGCGTCCCACGGCCGGGCTACCCGTGAAGAATATATAATCCAGCGGCTCGGACAACAGCGCCGTCGTCTCCGGAATCGCCCCGGGTAACCAGGCGACCTCTTCGACCGGAAAGGTATCAGTAATCAGACGCCCCAACACCGCATTGGTATAGGGAACAAACTCGGATGGCTTGATAATCACAGCGTTCCCGGCAGCCAGCGCTCCGATGGTAGGCACCAGCAACATCGATACGGGATAGTTCCACGGTCCGATGACGGCGACCACACCATAGGGCTCAGGCAGTTGATAGGCTGAGGAGGGACTGTGCATCCAGGGCGTGGCCGCCTTACGGGGGCGCATCCACTGCCGGAGGTTTTTCAGGACGTGCTCCCCCTCCTCCAGCACCGTGCCGATATCGGTCAGCCAGGCTTCGGTAGCGGGCTTGGCCAGGTCCTGCTGCATGGCTTCTAACAAATCCCCTTCGGCGGCCTCGACGGCCGACAGAAGGCGGCGGATTTGCTGGCGGCGCACATCTACATCCCGGCTGTGGCCCTGGGCAATCCATTGTTTTTGCCGGGCAACCAAAGCGGGAATATGGGTCAGGTCTGTGCTTGTCTGGGGCATGGTTATCTTTCTGGCTTAGCCTGAAAGATACACAATTCCTCAGGCCGTCCCAAGCGTATTGGAGACACTCGCCGCCTCTACCCGCGGTAGCCAGATGTATATGGTGGTCCCCTGGCCCGCCTCAGAAGTCAGGCTAATCTCTCCACCGTGGTTTTCCACAATCTTCTTGCAGGTAGCCAGGCCAATGCCCGTGCCCTGATACTCATGGGACTGGTGCAGCTTCTTAAACATGGTAAAGGCCTCAGCTTGGAAATTAAGATCAATCCCAATCCCATTGTCGGCGACGCTGATGACATACCCGTCCGCTTCCTCCCTGGCCTGGATGTGAATCTGTGGCAGCACCTCCGGGCGGTGAAACTTGATGGAATTGGAGAGCAGATTCTGAAAAAGCAGATACAGCTCTGTCTGATAGCCCGACACCACCGGCATCAGACCGATGGTCAAGATGGCCCCGGTATCCTTAATCTGCTTGCTGAGGTTTTGTTGCACATCTTCCAGCACCTTGGCCAGCGAAACCCGCGTAGGCTCGGCCCCGCCCCTGCCAACGCGGGAATAGTGCAGCAAGTCTTCCAGAAGTTCCAACATCTGCTCGCCACCCCGGCGGGCAAAGTCCAGGAAGGTGCGTCCACTTTCATCCAGGCGGTCCCCGTTGCGGCGCTCCAGGAGCTGGAGGTACCCGATCAGGGTACGCAAGGGCTCTTTCAGGTCGTGGGAGGCGACGTAGGCAAAGTTTTCCAGATCCCGGTTCGAGGCTTCCAGACGGTCATTTTGTTGACGAATAGCCCGGCTTTGGTCCTCCATTTGCGCATGCTGACGGGCAATTTGCCGGTTCTTGTCCTCCAGCAGCAGATTTTGCTGCCGGATCTCCCGATGCTGCTGCTCCAGCAGGCGGTGGGACCGCCGGCCCAAGCGATACCGGCTATAGACCGTAAAAAGCGCAATGACAAACAAAATGGCTACGCCCATCAGGCCATACAGCTGCCAGCGCCCCAACTCTTCCTTCTGGCGGAGCTCCCCGATGGTCTTTTCCATGTCCTCCAGCTTGTAGATCGCGTCAAGCTCCTGCAGGTGGAGTTGGTTCTCCGAGTTCATGAGGGAATCCTTCAACACAATCTGCCGCTGGGCGTAGCGGTAGGCCGAAGAAAAGTCACCGAGTTCGGCATGGGTCTCAGCGAGCCGGTGATTCAGGTCCAGACAAGCTTGCTGGGCATGGAGAAAGCGCGCCAATTGCAGGCTCTGCTCATACTGAACCACCGCGTCGGCGGCGGCACCCCGGCTCCTCAGGTAATCGCCATAAATCTGCATCAGATTTTGTTGCCAATAGCGGGAATTCTCTTCCCGGGCGATGCGCATCGCTTGCTCATAGCGCTCCTCGGCGTCATAATACCGCTTTTGCTTGTGCAAAACCGAAAACATGGAGGCCAGGGTAGAGACCTGATTGATGGGCCGGGGACTCGCCTGCTTGAGCTCCCAAGCGCGGAGGTAATAATCCAGAGCCTGATCATACAGCCCCAGGCCCTCATGGGCCGAGCCAATGTTGTTAAGGGCCATGGCCACTGCGGGGAGCATCTTTCGGGAGGTGGGCTTCTCCCCAAGTAACTGAACCACCTGATCCGCAGCGTCTATGGCTTTTTGATATGCTTCCAACTCCAGATAGAGGGCACTAATGTTAATGAGCAATTTGGCCGTCTCGCCGTGATTCTGCCGCTTTTCCCAGTAAGCCTTGGCTTTGAGGAAGTAATCCAGCGCATCGTGATAGTTGCCCCGCTTGCTCATGATGATGCCCAGACTGTTATACAGGTGGGCGTCCAGTTTGGCGTTTTCGAGGGGCTTGGCCGTTTCGAGCCCCCGCTTAAAGCAGTCCGTGGCAAGGATATACTTACCGAGGGCATGATACGAGCGACCCATCACGTCAAATGCCTGAGCCAGGCGGGCTGGATTGTCCAGCGAAAAAGCCAGACCGAGGGCATCCGAGGCATAGTCCCGTGCCGTTTGGGGGGATCGCTGGGCATGCAGCTCCGATAACTGAAACAGCACAACCAGCTTGGCTTCCCCTTCCTGATACGGAAGAATCCCCCTCAGACTGTCTATCTGAGCTTGTATACCCTGGGCCCCCAGCCAAAAAGGAATGCCAAAAAGGAAGAGAAAAAATAGCCTTATCATTGAACAGTTGGTGAATGTTTAAGATACAAAAACTATTCACTTGCCTCCAATTCCTAAATGAGAAATATCAATTAAATAGTATACAAATCTAACATTCTCGATTAACCGGAGTAAGATGCCCATTCCCACGGAATCTCTATCATTCCGATCTGCCCCCCCTGAGAACCTTGCTTCAAAATAGAAAAAAGGACAAAATCAAGTAGAAAACGCCTCTATTCCATTCTCCTTACCTCCATAAGATCGGCCTTGAGTGACCCAATCATCAGGTCTGATTCGATGCGGAGGGGCAGTTTCTGCTCATCCTCCGAGATCCAGAATTGAATGGTGCTACCATCGGTGATCATACCGGCCTCTTCGATCAGGAGGTCAAACTTTAAGGCCGAATAGGTCACGCCCTCCACCTTGATCTGCTCCCGGGAGAGCAATTTGGCCTCCAACTGGAAGGTTTTGCGATCCAGAAAGTTACGCAGGGAAATGCGGTCCCCAATTTGGAGGCTGTGCGCATCATAGCGGCTGCGGGCATAGTAAAAGGCTGAGATCACATCCTGAATGCCTGCCGGCACCTCAAAAAAGCGCTCGCGCTTTTTGTGGTCAATATAGCGGGCCTGGCCCGCCGCCTGATCAAAATGGGTCTCGGTATAGCTCTCAAAGCCCCCTTCCACGATGTGCCGGTTAAAGCGGCGAGTCAGCAGCTCGGTGGTATCCATGTAGGTCTCATATCGGTCCCGAATCCGGTAAAACCAGTCAAAACCCGGATGGGTCCACCCCAGCCCGACGATGTGATAACAGGGGTGACTCCCCACCATGACCGGCTCCTCCTGCACCTGTAGCGACACATAGCCCGCCGTTACAAATCCGTAGTGCACCCGAAACTTCATATACTCGCCCCAGCCAAAGGCGGGCCGGATCGGGGCCTGCATCGGTTGGGCCGCCGAGAGGCCGCCCCAAAGACCGAACAACAGGACCATCCGGAGCCAGGCGAATACAGGATATTGGGCTGTTTTCATCCCCTTCATAACGCAGCGCGAGTCCCTTTCCGTTTGCCCGGCCCTAAAAAACCACCTCTACCGTCAGGTAGAGGCTGCGCCCCTCGGCCGGGATGATGCCCGGCCCGGGATAGGCCGCCGCCCGCCGCGTAAAGTAGCGGTTGTCTGTCAGGTTATTGATCCCGGCCTCTACTGTCAGCCAGGTACGCCGGTATCGCAGCGCCGCATCCACCACGTAGTAGGCGGGCACCTCCCCCACCACGGCCGTGGCGCTGAAGGGAGCATTGGTGGCGTCAGTAAAGTGGCGGTGCACATAAGCATAAAGCACGCTGGCCTCCCAGCGGAGATAGCGAGCCTGCAAACCCGTCCGCCAGATCAGGGGAGGAACCAGCTCTCGGGCCCGGCCCAGAATAGACAGGTCATCAGTATGCACATAGCGCCCATCCAACACGGTGGCATTGGAAAACCAGCTGAGCTTCCAGCCCGGGGGACGCTGCCCCAGCAGGGGCAGCAGATTCACTTCTAGCAGAGTCTCCAGCCCGATGGTCCGGGAATCCGCCACATTGGTGCGGTACTGATAGTCGAGAAACAAAGGCGGCTGATCGGCCCGCAGCACGGTCCCTATCTGATCGTTATAGCGCAGGTAGAAAAGGGTCAGGTCAAAATAGAGCCCATCCCGCCAATGCCCCCGCATACCCAGATCAGCATTGTAGCCGCGCTCATCCCGCAGGTTTTCGTCCACCACCAGATTGGGGTTGCTCAGGCGCATATCGTTGAATAGGACAGGGCGAAAATTCTGCGCCACATTTGCATAAAACTCGACCACCGGTCCCGGCCGGTAGCTCAAGCCCAGACCGGCGAGCAAGAGGGAGCGGGCCTGCGCCCGCGCCCAGGTCTCGGTGGTGTCAGCCACCACATTGCCGGCAAAGTCAAAGACGAAGCTCCGCAGGCTGCCGCTCACCTGCGTGCGCAGGTATTCGTAGCGCAGGCCCGGGCTCAGGGTCCAACCCCCACCCAACGGCAACACCGCCTCCAGAAAAGCGGCGGCATTGCGGTTGGGCAGCGTAAACGTGAAGGGTTTCACC
>RFHL01000640.1 GCA_003696875.1 Bacteroidota bacterium
CTTCCACATCATCGGCGAGCGTAGCAAACTGCTGGGGATGGGGGAAGGCCCGTGCCAGGGCGCGCAGCCGCCCGATCCGGGGCCCCACCGGCTGGTGGGCCAGCAAGATCTCCCGGGCCCCGGCCCGGGCCAGCATCTCCGCCTCGGCGATGGTGGCGCATTTGAAGCGGTCTATGCCCCGCGCCCGGTGCATCGCCACCACCTGCGGCAGCTTGTGTGTCTTGACGTGCGGCTGTAACCGCTCCGGCCCACCGGCCAGTGCAATGGCCGCCTCAATGTTGGCCTCGATCCGCTCCGGATACACCAGCAGCCCCGGCGTTTCCAGTTGCTCAGCGGCTTTGACTTCGTACCATTCCATAAGCATGAATCCCTGTTTTTTCAAAGAGTTTTCCTCAATTATTCCTCTTTTTCTTGCCTCTCGCCCTCCTGGGCGCAGCGAAGTCCCGCTTGCGGGATCAGCTCTTACATCTCGCTTCTCGCCCTCCTGAACGTAGTGAAGTCCCGCTTGCGGGATCGCCTCTCGCAGCGTAGCGATCTCTCCTCTGACCACTCACAGCCACACATCCAGCACCAGCACCCCCAGCAAGCCCATCACCGAGACGATGGTCTCCATGATCGACCAGGAGGCAAAGGTCTGCTTCAGGCTCAGCCCAAAGTATTCCTTAAACATCCAGAAGCCGGTATCATTGACGTGGGAGAACAGGAGCGAGCCCGCTCCGGTGGCGAGGACCATGAGCTCGGGGCTGGCACCGGTCTCAGCGACAAAGGGGGTGATGATACCGGAAGTAGTCAGGCCAGCCACGGTAGCGGAACCCACACACACCCGGATCACCGAAGCAATGGCCCAGGCCAGAAAGAGGGGGTTGGCCTGGCTGCCGATCAGCCACTCGGCGATCACATCGCTCACGCCGCTCTGGATCAACACTTCCTTGAGGGCGCCGGCGCCGGCGATGATCAGCAGGATCATGGTGATGCTTTTGACGCCATCGGTCATACTCGCCATGATGTCGGTCATCTTTTTGCCTTGTCGAAGGCCGAGGGTCCAGATTGCCACCAGAACAGCCACCAGCATGGCGATCACCGGATCGCCCAGAAAACGCAGGCTTTGCCCCAGGAGGCTCTCCCCCGTAGAAAATAGCAGCACCGCAGTGGAGGCTCCGATCAGCAACACGGGCAGCAGGGCGGAGAAGAGGCTGTTGCCGATACTGGGCATTTCCTCCTCACTCAATATTTTGGGGTTAAAAAATTCTGCTGGCGGATCGACCTGATAGCCTTTGAGGGTGCGGGAAAATAGTGGGCCTGCCACCAGGATGGCCGGGATGGCCACCACAAAGCCATACAGCATGGTGAGGCCGATATCGGCCCCGAAGTCATGGGCGATGGCCGTCGGAGCGGGGTGGGGGGGCAGGTAACCGTGGGTTACCGAGAGGGCCGAGAGCATGGGCAAGCCTACATACAGGAGGGGCAGACGGGTAGCGGCCGCAAGGGTAAAGACCAGGGGTACCAAAATCACGAAACCCACGCTGTAAAACATGGGTACCCCGACGATGAAGCCTGTCAGCATGAGGGCGATTTGCACCCGTCGCAAGCCAAACCAAGCCACCAGGGTTTGGGCGATGCGTTGGGCGGCGCCGCTGTCGGCGACCAGTTTGCCCAGCATGGCCCCCAGGCCCAGGATCAGCACCAGAAACCCCAGCGTATGGCCGATGCCGGTCTTGATGGCTTCGACCACGGCCAGGGCGTCCATGCCCTCGGCCAGGCCTACGCCCAGCGACACGATGATAAAGGCCAGAAAGGCGTTGAGACGGGCCCAGGCAATGAGCAGCAGCAGGGCGAAGACACCCAGCAAAACAATGACGACCGACATAAGGCGAGTAGGCTAGGGGGGTGAATGAAGGTGGGAAAAGGGGCCCGGATGGGCCGCTTTTACCCAGCAAAATAAGAGACACAGACGATTTTGCATAGAAAAGCGGTTGATAGGCGGGCAAGGAC
>RFHL01000641.1 GCA_003696875.1 Bacteroidota bacterium
CCGCGAGGCCTTCCCTGGTCGGACGCCCAGGCTCGCGAGCCAGCGAGCTATCGCATGTCGACATCCTGGTGAGTGGCGATGACATCCCATGCGTTGATCTCAAAGACCACCAACGGCGCGACGCCTGCGCGAGACCGGTCACTTGAGAGGCTGCAGCCCGTTTCGTCCACCCTGAGACGTCTCGGTGGTGTGGCGGCGAAGAGCAGTCGGTTTGACATCAAGAAGTCCTCTTCTGGATCTGCGCGGCAATCATTCTCCGGAAGGGACCATGCTTTGGCGGTCACGACGTAGGTGGCGCAGCCAGGCGGAGTCTGCCTACCAAGCTCCTCCACCGCCGAAACCCGCTGGCGGCTACGCTGCCACCCAGGCCCCGCCTCTCCGTAGCCCCACGCATGAAGCGCATCACCGCGGTAGCAGAGGAAGGCCAAAGGTCGCTCGGAAGAAATGCCCTCTTCCTCGATCTCAACTCCAATGGCCAGCGTCCCTGAGGCTTGGGCCTGCTCAACGAGCTCTTCGGATGCTCGCACTTCGACACGCAGGGTGGATTGATGACATGCCCCGGAAAGGAGCATCAAGAGAGCTGCCAAGGCAACGCGGCCCCCGCTTTCGGCACCTATGGCTTGGCTCTCTGGCACCCGGTCACTCCCACTTGATGTTGAAGCTGCCGTGGACGACTCCGCCGCGCCCATCTGAGAGGGTAGCGCGGACAACCTCCTCGTCTCCAGGTGCTGCAGACGCGTTTGGGTGGTACAGCGCACTTCCGAAGAACCGCTCCCCAAAAAGGAGCGCGTCGGATTGGCCCATGGCCTGACGTCCTCGGCAGGGGGTGACCCCGTAGGCCGTACCATCTTCCCCCTCGAAACGGCCGCCTTCGTCCGCGAGATAGAGGCGCATGCAGAACCCTTCGTCAAAGAGCTCGGCTCTCTCTCCTTCCTCGATGCGCGGAGCGGGCCCGGGTTCGTCGCTTTCAGACGGGGGCGTCGCATACACCATTTGTACGTCCTGGAATGCCTCCATAGATCGCTCATCCGCCAGGACCCTCAATCGCAACCCAGCAGATCCCACCCAGCTCAGTGGTACAGCAATGGTGTCGCCCAGGCCGCCGGGCTCATCGAGCAGCGGTATCC
>RFHL01000642.1 GCA_003696875.1 Bacteroidota bacterium
CACTAGGTCTCAGTACAGGAGTAAAAAGGGCTTTGTATTCCTCTACTGCCCCCTCTGCAGCTTTGATGAAATACTCTTTCAATGCGATGTCCGCCGTTGAATCAAAGCCCTCTGTCAAGAAGAACCGCTTAGTAAAAGCAATAGCAGACAAACCTTCCCCCTGGGAAATTTGGGAGGAATCGATATTTATGGCCTGGGCAAAAGGGGCAATAAAGCTCCTGGGGTTCCCCTTTTTGTCTCTTGGTATATTCGCGAACACGAGTGCATCCCGTTCCCCCGTCACCGAACACTTCCGGTGCGCCTCATCCTCCGGCAACTGCCCGAAGGTTCGTGTTGCCTTAACGGCACCCAGCAGAGATTCTGTCTCCAGATAGCTGGCTTTATAGTCATCGCCTAGCGGGTTGATCACCCAATGGACTTCCAGGTGATCCGCTATCTGCTGCTCGAATCGTGCTCGAAAATCGCCTTGCTCACCCTTGACCTTTTGATCAATCAGCCTCATAGCAATCTGCTGTAGTTTTTCCCGAACGGCTTGCTCGGTTTCCTCTCCCAGCATTTGTGCTTGTGTCTCGTCTTTAAAAGAAACCTCAGCCAGAAATCGATTCGGCAAACCGACTCCTGAAAAGTCAGGCATGATAGGCTCAATGCCTTGGACACAGTCAACCTTTTGAGCCGTCTCCCATGCGTGACGGATCAGCTCAGACAGCAGTTGACTACCCGCCTTGAGGTCTCGCGTCTTGCGCGCCTGTGCAATAAAGCCCTGCACCGGGCCTATGGTGAAGAGAAAGAGGTGAGTCATAGGTTACTTTGCGTTTTCAATGAATTTCCGAGTAGCTTGATGGTACTTTTCTGTCTTATGCTTGTCCTTCCCACCTAAATAATTATATGGCAACACGAGGAAGTAGCCTTGGTATTCACCCTTAGCAGTTGGACTAATACCAAAAAATATTGGTTTCCCATGCCGCTCGAGATCAGCCCGATTGATTTTCCCCTCCATAAGCGGAGCTCCCAGGTATTTTCGGTTGGAGTACACATGTGGGGAATCGAGCTTGCCGCGTATCTCTTTATAAGCTTTGCCTAACTCTGCTAGAACATCCAAGGGAGTGCGGCTATAAATACCCATTTCTATCTTTTTACTCTTGCTAGAAAAGGATGTGTAGTCTTGAAGGTTGCCCTGAAATAAGTCCTGCCATTCGATCTTTGGCATCTCTTCTTCAATGGTAAACCTGCCAAAACCATTTCTGCTCTTTGCTCCTATTCCTCCAACCTGAGAGATGAGAGCCATGATTCGCAAAATCTCTGGCTTCAACTCCCCGGGACACAGGATTTTGATTTCAAATCTCTTCTCAGCCGGGAAATAGCCCTTGACCATTTTATTCCTCTTGGTGGCTTTATCCCGCTCATAGGTTCCGAATGCGAGGTACTCCAATATATTAACATCGAAGTGTTTTACCTTTATCAAGTAGCCCCCATTACCTCTAGGTAGTGCACTAAAGGTTCCGTTAATCTTGGGAGAGATATCTCTTAGTCTTACAATCACCTTACTCCTCCGCGCTGCTCCCTCCCTGCTGCTACCCACTCCCCCAAAAATAGCGTCCTCTTTGGCCTTGAGCGCATTGATGTCAGGCTCTCGCTGCATAGCCCGCCACCAAAACCGTAGCGCACCCTTAATACTCGCCGCTCGCAGCTCCGGCGTCTTCCCATCCGCCCCCGCCAAAAACATCGGCGTCAGAATCTTGCACGTAAACGTAAGTTGTTCCATAGTTTTCTTCCTGGTTAATCGCCTGAGTCCAAAGCCCATTCCAGAATGGTAAGTGTCCTCAGCGAGCTATGTATAATCTATTGGTGTCAAAATATTTTTCAGCCCATCATTTTTTACCAGCCCCTCGCCGGTGGCTGGCGCCACCTCTGCCGGCGCTGAAGACATACGTCTTCCGCTCTACCTGCGCCGCCTCCAGCTGCGCCCGCAGCCAGGCTGCAAAGTCCCGGCAGGTCGCCGCCACCCCCCGGATCAGCACCTCGGGCGGCGCCGCGCGCAGCCGTAGGCGATCATACGCCTGCGCATAGCCCAGCCCCAGCGGTGCCCCCGCATCCACCAGCACCTCCTTGAGGTTCAGCCAGGGGTGATGCATGAGGGCCTTCCAGTCCGCCGGCTTGTCCGAGGCCTGCGCCGCCTCCAGTTTGCCGGCCATCCGGTCCAGCCGCCGGCTGAAGGCCAGCACCTCCTTGCGGATGGTCTTATAGTCCTCCACCGCAAAGCGGTGGCGGCGCTGCACCCGGCTGCGCAGCCGCTGATGGCAGGCCGGCGCTGGCACGTCAAATACAGATTCAGCCACCCGGTTCAGCACCAGGTAGCGATGGGAGAGCAGGTCGATAAGGGTTTGCATGGGGTGAGAAGTCAGTTTTGAGAGACGAGAACCGAGAACCGAGAGGCGAGACAAGAAAGGTTTCTGCTCTCGAAGGCCCTTCTGGGGCTGGTCTCGCTTCCCGGTTCTCATAATCTAAAATAGGGAAACGGGGCTGCGTGGAAGGGTTTAGCAGAGGTCAGAAGCGAGAACCGAGAAGCGAGAACCGAGAGGTGAGACAAGAAAGGTATCCACTCCCGAAGGCCCCTCTGGGCCGGTCTCGCTTCCCGGCTCTCATAATCTAAAATTTAGCCTCCCCGCGCCGGCCAGACGGTCCCAAAGCCGATGCTCACCTTGCCCCCCAGACCGATCCCCGCCGGCAGCACCGCCGGGGTGCTAAACCGCACCCCAAACCGCATCATCGACACTCCCTTCACCTTCGCTGGCCGCAGCGCCTCCAGATCGTGGATCCGCACGTCCAGATCCTCGTCAATATGCCAGCCCATTCCCTTGGCAAAGGACAGGATATGCCCCGTCAGCTTGCGCTGCAGATAGGCCGCTCGTGCCGGCAGGTCTGGCAGTGCCTGGTATTCCCGATAGGCCTGCTGATGCAGCGGCAGCCAGTCCCGCAACTCATAGGATTGCCGCTCGGCCTCCATGCGCAGCACCACCTCCTTCAGGTCCAGCCGGTCGATCCGCAGCGGTAGCGGCCGCTCCCCGATTCGCAGCGTCCAGTCGGCATGCGCAAAAAAGTGGTGAATTTCCTCCACCCCCTCGCCCAGACACAGGATCCCCGGCTGCCCCTTCACCGATTTGTATTGAATCAGTGGGTAGGCATAGCGCAGCCCCTGCGGCTGATGATGGTGAAAGAGCACGTGCTCCGGCCCCACCTTGCGCCCCATCGCCCCGCGAAAGGCCGGCACCTCCCAGGGCGCCAGCGCTCCCTCAAACCGAATCGACAAGACCTTGGCCGGGCAGCGGACCATGGGAGAAGGAGATAACATACCAGAACTATTCTATGTGAACCAATTCCTTCGACAAGTCGACATGCAATCTGCTTCGACTCGTCAAACTCATGGGAAATGTAGATTTAACAATATCCCGGTTTTCCTCCAAAGCCGCAAGGATTAAGCCGAATATATTTCGCCCCAAGGCCCCCCTCCCTGAGTCGGCTTGGCCCTTTCCGCCCTGTTATGCTTAGGAGGGCGTGTCCCCCGGTGGCGCCTGGGCGCCACCGGGGGGCCGTTCCCTTCCGGGCTCTCCCGCAAGGCGGGATCGGTCCTCCCCTCCGGCTCGGACTTCCCCTCCAGGCAACTCACGCCCCGCCCAGCCATCGCCGCAGGATTGTGAGGCCATAGGCGAATGGTGCCATCCCCCCCGGCTCATCCCCTAACATCCAGGGATTTTCGAAAGCAAAGCTTTTTCCAAAAGCCACTACAGGTGTACGCCAGCCTCCTCTCGGCAAAAAGATCCAAAGATGGGTCCCCCCATTTCCCTACTTCCCCCCTTGACCACTTCCCTGCTTGCCCCTTTTCCCATTTACCAACTTTCCCACTGCCCTACTCTCCTCTTCCCCCAAAAATCCCGACCTTTGCCGCCGCATCCCCAAGGCAGCCCCCATGCAATACCTTCAACTCCTGCGGCAATACCCCCGGCATATCGGCTACGGTCTCCTGCACTACTTCTTTTCTGGCCCAGGCCAGTCCTTTTTCATCGCCCTGTATATCCCCTCCTTTCTGGCCACGCTGGACCTCATGCCCGTCCTCGATCTGGGCCTTGCCCTCGGTCTCGACCTCGGTGGCAGCCACGAGCCCGAGCACCTCGCCTTCGACTGGCTCTATGCGGGCGCCACCCTCCTCAGCGGTCTCACCCTCCCCTGGGTCGGACACTGGCTCGACCGCCTGCGGCTCCGCTACTTCAGCCTGGCCCTGGGCCTGGCCTACAGCCTCTTTTGTATCCTGATCGCCTTCGCGGGCCAGCCGTGGATGCTGTTCCTGGCCATCTTTGGCCTGCGCCTCTGCGGACAGGGACTTATGGGCCTCACCGCCTCAACCGCTACGGCCCGTTTCTTTGAGGAAGGGCGCGGGCAAGCCCTCTCCCTCGTCAGCTTTGGCGTCTCCATCGCCGAGATTGTGCTCCCGCTGCTCGTGGTGGCCCTGCTGCGGGGCATCAGCTGGCAGACCAGCTGGCTGCTGATCGCCGCCAGCCTGCTGCTAGTCTTTATCCCGCTGGTCATCTGGCTCATCCCGCTGGACAGCCCCTTCCAGCTACCGGGCACAGCAGAGATCCAGACCGCAGCCGGTCCCGTGAGTGTCTCGCGTGGTCAGGTGCTGCGCCGCCCCTCCTTTTATCTGCTTACCTCAGTTTACCTCTTTGTGCCCTTCTTCATCACCGGCATCGTCATCAACAAGGATCTCCTGGGCGCTGCCAATGGCTGGTCCTCAGACTGGCTGGCCGTAGGGCTCAGCCTCTTCGGGGCCACCCGCCTGTTGGCCAATCTCTTCAGCGGCCCCCTCATCGACGCCTTCGGCGCGACGCGGGTCTTTTCCTTCATGCTCATCCCCCAGTTGCTGGCCGTGCTAGTGCTGGCCCTCAGCAACCACCCGATGGCGATGATCGCCTTTTTCCTGCTCAGCGGGGTCTCGGCCAGCCTCAATGGGCTGGCCTCCACCGCGACTTGGGCCGAGCTCTACGGTCCCCGTCACCTGGGCGCCATTCGCAGCATGATCTCCACCTTTATGGTCTTCTCGACCGCCGTGGCCCCCATCCTGTTGGGCTGGGCGCTCAGCCGGCCGGGCCAAGAGGCGGCCACCATGCTCACGGCCGCGGCCGTCATCGGGCTACTGACGGCCCTCGCCTTCTGGCAGACCCGGCGCCTCCGGCTCATTCATCCCCAAAGATCCTGACCACGGGCAACCCGCCTTCCTGCCAACTGCCGCGATACATCCCCTCGCAGTTGAAGGGGAGGGCAACCTGCCCCTGGGCATCCACTGCGATCAGGCCCCCACTGCCGTGCATCCCCGGCAGCTTGTGGTGAATGACCTCGGCCGTTGCCTCGGCCAGGCTCAGCCCCCGATAGGCCATCAGGGCCGCAACATCATGGGCGACCACCGCCCGCATGAAAGGCTCACCGTGGCCCGTGGCGCTGATCGCGCAGGTCGCATTGTCGGCGTAGGTGCCCGCCCCAATGATGGGGCTGTCACCCACCCGCCCAAAGCGCTTGTTGGTCATACCACCGGTAGAGGTCGCGGCGGCGAGGTTCCCTGCCCGGTCGCAAGCCACGGCCCCAACGGTGCTGTAGTTCTTTTCGCCCTTGTCACTGTGGTCCAGGGTCATCTGATCACTATCCTTGACCCGCAGCCACTGCTGATAACGCAGCTCGTCGTGAAAATAAGCTGTGTCCTCGAAAGGCAGCCCGTGCAGGCGGGCAAAGTCTTCGGCTTCGGGCCCCACCATCATCACGTAGGCCGACTGCTCCATGACCAGACGCGCGAGACGGATAGGGTTGCGTACCCCCCGGATGCAAGCCACCGAGCCGGCCTGCCGGGTGTCGCCCCGCATCACCGCCGCGTCAAAGCGGTGGGTCCCATCGTGGGCGTAGACGGCCCCTTTGCCCGCATTGAAGAGGGGATTGTCCTCCAGGCTCAGCACCGCCGCCTCGGCGGCGTCGAGGGCATGGCCCCCGCGCGCCAGTACCGCATAGCCCACCTGCAGGGCGGCTTCCAGGCCGGCCCGATAGCGGGCCTCGGCTTCGGGCGTCATGCGGTGGCGGCGGATGGTGCCGGCACCGCCATGGATGGCGAGGGCGAGGGGATGCTTCATCCTTCGAACATACGCATCTTTGGCCTTACCGTAGGAATTTTTCCTATCTTCCACCCAGTCAAACCGAAGCGGATATGTCTGGATACCGAGCTTTTTTGCGCCTGCCCTGGCGGATGCTGATCGTGATGTGGCTGGGGGCCACCCTGCCTACTGGTCTATGGGCACAAGCCGACAGCCTGCCCCCGACGGGGGACTGTCTGCCGCTGTCGGCCCTGACCTTCGAGGCCCCGCCGGTGGCGCGGCCCGGAGAAACCGTACAGCTGACGGTGCAGCTGGCCGAGCCCTACGAGGCGGGCGAGCCGCTGCTGCTACAGGTCGGGCCCCAGCCGCAGATAGTGACGCTCTCGGGCGGAGAAGGGCAACTGACCCATACCATCGGCGCAGCCGATGAGGTGGTCATCACGCTGGGAGAAGAAACCACCACCCTGCCCCTGCGGGTGGTACGTTTTCCCTGGTGGCTATCGATCCTGCCGCCGCTGATCGCGATTGCGCTGGCACTGATTTTCCGGGAGGTGATCGTTTCCCTGGTGGCGGGCATCTTCGGGGGGGCGGCCATCCTGTCAGTGTATGAGACCGGTTCCTGGACGGGAATCGGCCGCGGCTTTCTGGCGGTGGTGCAGGACTACATCGTGCCCGCCCTGGCCGACCCCGATCACATGTCGATCATCGTCTTCTCGATGCTGATCGGGGGCATGGTCGCCCTCATCTCCCGCAATGGCGGGATGCAGGGCATTGTGGCGGGCATCGCCCGCTATGCCCAGACGGCCCGCAGCGGGCAGTTGGCCACGTGGCTGCTGGGGCTGGTGATCTTTTTTGACGACTACGCCAACACCCTGGTGGTGGGCAACACCATGCGGGCGGTGACCGACCGCCTGCGCATCTCGCGCGAGAAGCTGAGCTATCTGGTCGACTCCACCGCCGCGCCGGTGGCGGCGCTGGCCTTCATCACCACCTGGATCGGGGCCGAGCTCGGCTATATTGAGGACGGCATCGCCGGCCTCATCGACTTTCCAGCAGGCCAGAGTCCTTACGCCATCTTTATCGAATCCCTGGTCTATTCCTTCTATCCCCTGCTGACGCTGGCCTTCATGCTGATGCTTATCCTGATGGGACGGGACTTCGGGCCGATGGCCCAGGCCGAGCGACGCACCCGCGAGACCGGGGCGGTCAGTGGTCCCGGCGCCACGGCCGTGGCCGAGGAAGAGATGAAAGCTTTTGAACCGGAGCCGGGACACCGTCCCCGGGCTTACCGGGCCCTGCTGCCAGTCGCGGTGCTGGTGCTGGGCGTGCTGGCAGGCCTGCTTTACACCGGCTGGGAAGCCGGAGAATGGGGCACCTCAGGGCTGGGGTTCGGGCAGAAGCTCTCTCGCACCATCGGGGCGGCGGACTCCTACGCGGCCCTGCTTTGGGCCTCGCTCTGCGCCACCAGCCTGGCCCTGCTGCTGACGGTGGGTGGGCGCATCCTCTCGCTGACACAGGCGGTGGAGACCATGACCCAGGGCTTCAAGGCGATGATGGGGGCGATCCTGATCCTGACCCTCGCCTGGGCGCTGCAGGGCATCACCCGAGACATGTACACCGCCGACTTTCTCACCCAGTTGTTGGGCGATGCCATCGCCCCGGGCTGGCTGCCACTGCTCACCTTTGTGCTGGCGGGCCTGGTCTCCTTTTCCACCGGCTCCTCCTGGGGCGCCATGGCGATCCTATACCCGCTGCTGATCCCGCTCAGCTGGGAGGTCTCGCGCCAGAGCGGCCTGCCGCAGGCCGAGGCCCTGGCGATCCTCCACCAGGTGGTGGCCAGTGTGCTGGCGGGTTCCGTCCTGGGAGACCACTGTTCACCGATTTCGGACACCACCATCCTGAGTTCGCTGGCGAGTGCCTGTCACCACATCGACCATGTGCGCACACAGCTGCCCTACGCCCTCACGGTGGGGGCGGTGGCGATGCTGCTGGGACTGATCCCGGCGGGCTTTGGGGTGCCGGTCTGGCTGTGCTATCCGCTGGCGCTGGGGGCCATGTATGGGTTGGTGCGCTGGGTAGGGGTGAAGGTGTGACGTTCGAGGTTCCGGGTTCGACGTTCCGGGTTGAGCGTATCGCAGGTTAGGGATGAATAGGAGAAGTCCTTTCTGCTCAGAGCAAAAAGGGCTTTCCCTGTGTGAATACCAGGGAGCTACTGCCGGATCCAGGGACGAGTCTCCTGCCGACCCTGGGAGTCCATGACCCGGATGAAGTAGTGGCCAGTCTCCAAATCAAGGGTCAGGCGGTGGAGGCATCCACCGGGGAGGGTTTCCCCCCGGAGGCGGCGGCCTTGCAGGTCAAGGATCTCAATCTTACAGGGGCCAGCCCATGCCCGGAGGTCCAGATAGAGATGATCTGCGCCAGGGTTGGGGTACAGGGGCAGGCCGGGGCCAGCCTGCCGGCGCAGCTGTAGGGTATTGGACCAGGATTCCCGGCCATCAAGGTCTACCTGCCGCAGGCGGTAGTAGAGGGTAGTGGCGCCAGGAGGGAGCTGGGCATCGGTGTAGGGATAGCTGCTGAGGCCGTCGCTGTCGCCTTGGGCGGCTACCTGACCAATGGCCTGGAAGAGGCGGCCATCCTGGCTGCGCTGGACCTCGAAGTAGGCACTGTTGCGCTCCTGGGCGGTATGCCACATGAGCTCAACGGTAGGACCCTCCCACTGGCCTTCGAAGCCCACCCAGGTGACGGGCAGGCTGCTGCCAGGAGTGTAGGTCCACAGCTCGCGGCCATAGCGGAGGTTTTCGCCCTCAATGAGGAGCCGGTTGCCCAGGGGAAACAGGTTGAACTGATCGGGGGAAATGCCCCTCTCGGGGAAGATGGGATCCAGCAATTGGGTGCCGGCAGGGGTGCCATCGCTTTCGTAGAGGTCGTCGTTGCCGCTGAGGAAGAGGAGCTGGCCATTCACCTCGCGAAACTGCTTGGGATAGCTGTGCCCGCTACCGGGATTGAGATCAAGGAAGAGGCTGGTACCGGCGGTGGTGCCATCGCTCACCCAGACTTCGGTCCCGGAGGTGCCGTCATTGGCCTGGAAGAAGAGCTGCCCCCCCACCGGCCGGAACTCCCGGGCCGAACTGGAACCGCTGCCGACCTGGATGTCAGCCAGCAGGCTGGCGGTGGTGGTGGCCGGATCGTGGATGAAGGGCTCGAAGCCGACGCCTGTGCCACTGGCCGAGAAGACGAGTTGGCCGTTGAAAACCGTCAACTCTCCGGGCGAGCTGTAGCTGCCCGTGATGGGGACAGTGCCCGCTGCGGTGCCATCGGTGCGCCAGACCTGGTTGCCACTGCCGGGATTGGCGGTGAAGTAGACATAGCTGCCCAGTTCCAGGAAGTAGTTGGGAAAGCTGTGGTTGCTACCGGAACGGATGTCCTTGAGCAGTTGGGTACCAGCGGTGGTGCCGTCGGTGATCCAGAGCTCGTACCCCTGCCTGCCCTTGGTGGCGGAGAAGAAACCGTCGCCCCAACTGCTGGCGAAGAAACTGCGGGCGCTGGAACTGCCGCTGCCACCGATGATGTCCTTGAGCAGTTGGGTACCGGCGGCGGTGCCGTCACTTACCCAGGGCTCGGTGCCGTAGGTGGGATGGGTGGCGGCAAAAAAGGTGAGTCCCCCACTATGGGCAAAATAGTTGGGGTTGCTGGGCCCACTGGGGTGGATATCGAGGACCATGCGGGTTCCGGCGGCGGTACCGTCGGACATCCATAGCTCGGCCCCGTGGGTGCCGTCCTCGGCAGAGAAGGCGACCTCATTGCCGGCAGGGGCAAGGTTCCAGAGGTTTTGGGGGTCGACGGTAGCGCCGGGGATCCGCTGGGTGCCGGCGCTGGTCCCATCGGTGCGCCAGAGGGAGTTTCCATTCACGCCATCGTCGGCACTGAAGAAATAGATCCCATTGACCTCGGTCAGGTTGCGGGGAGCGGCGTCGCCGGTGGCGGGGTTGAGCGCCACAAATTGCTGGGTCCCGGCAGAAGTACCGTCAGACATCCATAGCTCATACCCGTCGGTGCCGTTGTCGGCATAGAAGTAGAGGGTGGTGCCCAGCGCACCGAAGGCCCCGAGCAAGCCTTGCCCTGGCCCGGGGTTGAGGTCCTTGAGCAGGCTGGTGCCAGCGGGCGTCCCATCGGTCTGATAGAGCTCCCAGCCGGTGGTGCTGTTATCATTGGCGCGAAAATAGGTGTGGCTGCCCAAGGTGAAGAAATGGTCCGGATTGCCGCTGAAGTTGCCGCTCCAGGTGTCGAGGAGGAGCTGGGTGGTGCTGCCGTCGCTGTACCAGGGCTCATAGCCCGAGGTGGGGGTATAGGCATTGAAGACCACGCCGCCACCCAGGGGGGTAAGGCGAGAGGGGTTGCTGCCGCTGCTCCCGGTGATGAGGTCGGCGGCGAGTTGGGTGCCGGCCGTGGTCCCATCCGAGACCCATAATTCGGTTCCGTGGGTACCGTCATTGGCGGAGAAGAAGAGCTGCCCGCCGGCGACGGCCAAGTGCTGGGGAAAGGAGCTGCTGCCCCCGGAATAGACGTCCTTGAGGAGGTAGGTGCCGCCAAAGGAACCGTCGCTGCGGTAGAGCTCGGTGCCCTGGCTGCCGCCATTGGCGCGGAAGTAGAGGACGCCATTGAACAGGGTCAGGTCGCTGGGGTTAGCGGGACCGCTGGGGTTGAGCTCGCGCACGAGGTAGGTCCCGGCGGCGGTGCCGTCGGTGCGATACAATTCCCGGTTAAAGCTGCCATTGTCGCCGGAATAGAGGACGACACCACCGCCGAGGTAGGCGAGCTCGTCGGGCGAATGGTTGCCGGTCCCCGGGGCGAGGTCGGTGAGGCGCTGGGTCCCGGCGGGGGTGCCGTCGCTCACCCAGAGCTCACGTCCGTGGGTAGGGTCGGTGGCAGGGAAGACCACGCTGCCATTGCCCAGGCCCATGAAGGTCCAGGGGCTGCTGGAGGCCTCACCAGGCATGAGGTCGCCGAGCATGACGGTCCCGGCAGCGGTGCCATCGGTGACCCAGGGTTCGCGCCCGTGGGTGCCGTCGTCGGCGTGGAAGTAGACGCGGCTACCGTCGGTGTAGAGGCCCCCGGG
>RFHL01000643.1 GCA_003696875.1 Bacteroidota bacterium
CCTGGTGGAGGTGCTGCGCTTCGACAAATCTCCCATCAATGACCTGAAGGAATTTACGGGGCGTTGTGATGTCGGCTTCATCGAAGGCGGCTGTTGCAACGCGGAGAATGTCGAGGTGCTCAAATCCTTCCGGGCCCAGTGCGATATTCTGGTGGCAGTGGGCGAATGCGCCATCATGGGCGGGATACCGGCCATGCGCAATGCCGTGCCGCTGGCGGAGTGCCTGCACGAAGCCTTTGTGGCGGGACCAACGGTAGACCCGGCGAGTGCTGGGGTGCCAGGTGACCCAGACATCCCGGCTGTCCTGGATCGGGTATATCCGATTCCCGAGGTCGTGCCGGTTGATTATTATCTGCCGGGTTGCCCGCCACCGGCGGGGCATATCCGCGCGTTGCTGCGGCACCTCTTGCTCGGCGAGCCTTATTCCGTCTTATACGCGGATTTCAAATACGATTAGTTATGGGCGAAAAAATCATCATAGAACCCGTCACCCGGGTGGAGGGCCACGGCAAGGTCTCTATCCACCTGGATGCAGATGGCCATGTGACCGATGCACGGCTACATATCGTGGAGTTTCGTGGCTTTGAGCGCTTTATTCAGGGGCGACCCTATTGGGAAGCGCCCGTTCTGGTGCAGCGCCTGTGCGGCATCTGCCCGGTGAGTCACCATCTTGCGGCGGCCAAGGCCATCGACCAGCTGGTCGGCGTAGACCCCGCAGACCTGCCGCCAGCCGCCGAAAAGCTACGGCGCCTGCTGCATTACGGCCAGATTTTTCAGTCTCACGCCTTGCACTTCTTCTATCTCGCTGCGCCAGACCTCGTCTTCGGCCTGGATGCGCCCGCAGCGCAGCGGCATGTGTTGGCTGTAGCCGCAGCGCAACCCGAACTGGCCAAGCAGGGCATCCTGATGCGCAAGTTTGGCCAGGAAATCATCCGGGCCGTAGCGGGCAAGCGCATCCATGGGACAGCTGCCCGTCCCGGAGGCATGTTTGACACCTTCCAGCCTGGCGATCAGAAAGCTTTCCTGGAGGGAACCCCTACGATGCCGGGCATCGACACCATGGTGGAATGGGCACAGGCCAGTGTCGCCTTTTTCCGGACCTACCATGCCGAGCATCAGGCCTGGCTGGATACCTTTGCGGCCTATCCCTCAGCCCACCTGAGTATGCTGGCTCCGGATGGGAGCCTGGACCTCTACGACGGTCGCCTTCAGGCGATCGATGCGGCTGGCGGGCTCCTCCTGGACCTGGCGACAGACGATTACCAGACCGCCTTCCTTGAAGGCGTGGAGCCCTGGTCCTACATGAAATTTCCCTTTCTGCGGCACCTGGGCCGCGAGGAGGGTTGGTACCGGGTAGGGCCGCTGGCCCGGCTCAATGTGTGCCAGCGCCTTTCTACCCCCTTGGCTGATGCTGAGCTCCAGGTATTTAAAGCCTATACCTCTGGCATGCCCAATGGCATGACCATGCATACCCACTGGGCGCGCCTCATCGAGCTGCTCCATGCCGCCGAGGTCATGCGCGACTTGCTGCGGGACCCGGACCTGGGGCGCGGGGAGCGGGTAGCGCAGGGGACGCCTCGCCAAAAGGGGATCGGCATCCTGGAGGCTCCCCGAGGAACCCTCATTCACCACTACGAAATCGACGACAAGGATCTGATCACACGCTGCAACCTGATCGTGTCCACCACGCATAACAATGAGGCGATGAACCGGGCCGTGCGTTGGGTGGCGCAAAACGTTCTGGATGGCAAGTCCGAGATATCAGAACCCATGCTCAACCAGGTCGAGGTGGCCATCCGGGCCTATGACCCCTGTCTGAGTTGTGCGACCCACGCGCTGGGACAGATGCCCCTCATTCTGGAACTCTATGACCACCAAGGAAACTGCATCGATACCCGGGTTCGGGACTGAACCGGCTCTGCTGATCGCCATAGGCAACCCGGGCCGTCAGGATGACGGCCTGGGGTGGGCATTTGCCGAGGCCGTCGCCCCGAACGTTCGGGGCGAGGTCGTGTACCGCTACCAACTTCAGGTAGAGGATGCCGAGCTGATCAGCCGCTTTCGCTGGGTATGCTTTGTGGATGCCTGCAAGGAAGTCTTGCCCGCCGGTTGGGATTGGGAGGCCTGCCAACCCCGGCCACAGCTGGACTTTTCGACCCACTACCTGCCCCCTGGTACCATCGTGGCCCTGGCCGAGTCCTTGTACGGTTCTTTACCCCAAACTTGGCTCTTGCGTCTCTCGGGGTATGAATGGGAACTACAAGAGGGGCTATCTGAAGGGGGGAAACAGACCCTCGCGGCCGCCTTGGCGGCCTGGCGGGAGGCTACCAGTCAAATTCCACGTTGAGTACCTGGTC
>RFHL01000644.1 GCA_003696875.1 Bacteroidota bacterium
CAGGGGCGGGGATGGGGGCAGCCGCTCAAGCCTGGGGGGCGGAAGTTCGAGGCCCAGGGGTAGCACTTCACTCTTGGCGGCGATCTCCGCGACCGTATCCAGGGCGCGATGGTCCGGAAAGGCCCGGAGAAAGCCAGGTAATCCGGCCAACCAGACCTCCCGGTGATAGGCCGAGTTGAAAAAGATCTGATCGGCGGCCAGGCCGCTGAGGTAGTTGATGTAGGCATAGTGGCGATCACGGGCCAGCCCGGGATACTGATCGTCCGCCGACCAGGGGTAGGTGAGCTGGTTTTCGTGCATGTAGAGCGCCACGGGCAGGCCGGCGGCCTGTCGCCGGGTCAGGGCCAGAAAACTCGTCAGGTCCAGCATGTCGGTGGCCAGGATCAGGTCAGGTCGCTGGTTTTGCCGGATAAATCTCCGGGCCAGGGTGACGGCCGCACCATGCATCCGCCACTTCCAGTGGCGACCCGGCAAGGTGAGCAGCTCCACCCGATGGCTACTGTGGCGGGCAAACTCCTCCGCCCAGGCGGCATGCGATCCGCCGTGAAACGGACTTAGCAGCAGGATATCCAGAGGAGCAGGCATGTCCAAAAGGTCGCCATTTTTTTTGAAAAAGTATTATGCAAGCATACTATTATTTCCTATCTTCGTTTACCAAAGTGGTATGCTTGCATAACAAATTTGCCCTTGGGGCAGTACAAACAAGCATAGCCCCGGGCCATTGCCCGCCCCTTTTGTCCATCCATCTGCTACCGATCTGCATATTTTTTTTTGTACGGTTTTGCAACCAAAGACTACCTCAACTCACAAAGACATGGACGCTGTAGCCAACAACCAAGCCATCAAAGGCGGAGAATTTCTGATTCGGGAAACTGCTCCTGAGGAGGTTTTTATTCCTGAGAACTTTTCGGAGGAGCAACGCATGATGGCCGATGCCTGCAAGGACTTTATCGCGCAGGAAATCACCCCACATGTGGAGCGGATTGACAAACTGGAAGAAGGTCTCATGGCCAGCCTGCTGGGCAAGGCCGGGGAGCTGGGCTTATTGGGCGTCACCGTACCAGAGGAGTACGGCGGTCTGGGGATGAGCTTCAATACTTCCATGCTCATGGCCGACCTGATGGGCGCCACGGGCTCCTTTTCCACGGCTTTCGGAGCGCATACCGGGATCGGCACGCTCCCCATCCAGTACTACGGGACCGAAGCCCAAAAAGAGCGCTACCTGCCGCATCTGGGTTCAGGCGAATGGAAAGCCTGCTACTGCCTCACCGAGCCGGGCGCCGGCTCCGATGCCAACTCCGGTAAGACCCGCGCCACCCTCAACGAGGACGGGACCCACTACCTGATTTCCGGGCAAAAGATGTGGATCTCCAATGCCGGTTTTGCCCATGTCTTCATCGTCTTTG
This sequence comes from Bacteroidota bacterium, assembly GCA_003696875.1. Classification (GTDB taxonomy): domain Bacteria; phylum Bacteroidota; class Bacteroidia; order J057; family J057; genus RFHL01. The sequence goes on from RFHL01000644.1 coordinate 1,407, forward strand.
CCAAGATCGACGACGACAAAAACCTTTCTGCTTTCATCGTGGAGAAGGACTTCGGGGGCATCACCCTGGGCGACGAAGAGCAAAAAATGGGAATCAAGGGCTCTTCTACCCGGCAGGTCTTTTTTGACCAGACGCCGGTACCGGTGGAGAATATGCTCGGTGAGCGCGGGCAGGGTTTCAAGATTGCCGTGAACATCCTCAACATCGGCCGCATCAAGCTGGGGGCCGGGGTCATCGGCGGCTGCAAGATCGTCATCGACGATGCGGTCCGCTACGCCAATGAGCGCATCCAGTTTGGACAACCGATCGCCAACTTTGGGGCCATCCAGCACAAACTCGCCGAGATGGCGGTGCGCACCTTTGCGACCGAAAGTGCCTCCTACCGGGCCGGCCAGAACATCGAAGACCGCATCCAGGCGCTGGTAAGCAACGGGATGGACAAGGCTGAAGCCACCCTCAAGGGTGTGGAAGAGTTTGCCATTGAGGCGGCGATCATGAAGGTGCATGGCTCTGAGGTGCTCGACTATGTGGTCGACGAAGGGGTGCAGGTGTACGGGGGGATGGGCTTCTCGGCCGACGCCCCTATGGAGCGTGCCTACCGTGATGCCCGCATCACCCGCATCTACGAGGGCACCAATGAGATCAACCGCATGCTGCTGGTGGGGATGATCATGAAACGGGCTATGAAGGGGCAGCTCGACCTGATGGGGCCGGCTCAGGCCGTGGCCCGGGAGCTGATGTCATTGCCCGACTTCTCCGAAGCCGAAGGGGGCGCCTTCGCCAGCGAGTTTCGCACCCTGGGGCAGCTCAAGAAGGCCGTCCTCATGGTAGCTGGCAAGGCGGCCCAGGATCTGGGGGCCCGCCTCAACGAAGAGCAAGAGCTGCTCATGCAGCTCGCCGATATGGTCATCGAGGTCTATGTGGCCGAAAGCACCCTCCTCCGGGCCGCCAAGCTGGCCCAGGCGGGTTCTGATCGGGCGAAGCACGCAGGGCATATGGCCCGGATCTACCTGAGTGAAGCCGTGGATAAGGTCTGGCTCGCTGGCAAGCAAGCCATCGCGACCTTTGCCCAGGACGACGACCAGACCATGCTCATGATGGGGCTCAAGCGCTTTACCAAAGCGCCGCTGGTGAATACCACTGCCCTGCGCCGCGAGCTCGCGGCGCACATGGCCGAGCAGGGCAATTACCCCTGGTAAGCGATCGCCCGACAGGTGGGCGTAGAGACGAAAACGGCGAGGTCGGGAGCATTTCCCGCCTCGCCGTACTTTTTTTGGGGGACATAGCTGGACCGCGGCTTACAGCGGCCGGATCTTGATGCTGCGGAAGGCCACCGCATCGCCATGATCCTGCAGGGCAATGTGTCCGGAGGAGAAGGCGGCATAGCCAGGCATGTCCTTAAACTTGGTTTTGTTTTTGATCGCCTCCCATTCGGGGCTGTCCTGCTTGTAGGTGACCACCATCTGCCCGTTGAGGAAATGCTGGACCTTGCCTTTCCAGACGCGGATGCGGGTGGTGTTGTAGGTGCCTACCGGCATCGCCGCGGCTACGGTGGGGGCTTGGAGCGCATAATTGGCCCCGGTTTTCTGGGTGTTATCCAGCGGGCTTTCGTACCCCTCGTCGTCGATGATCTGGAACTCTGGGCCGGTTTCAAAGGTGTAGGTGTAGTCTGCCCCCTCCTGCACATGAAACATGATGCCACTGTTGCCGCCTTCCGAGATTTTCCATTCGATATACAGCTCGAAGTCGGCGAAGGTCTCGTCGGTGACGATGTCCCCTTTGTTTCCCGGGGTACGGAGCTCACCGTCAGCGATTTCCCAGCCAGTGAGGCTGTCTTTGCCGAAGGTGTGCCAGCCTTGTCCACTTTCTCCATCAAAAAGCAGGGACCAGCCTTCGGCTTCCTCTTCGGGGGTGAGGGCATTGAGTGGGCTGTAGGTGGGGGGCGTTATGGCCTCGGGTTCCGGGGTGACGGTGGTCTCGGCTTGCTGCGGAGGCGTACTGCAGGCAAGCAGGGACACCAGGATAAGCGGGTAGAAGCGCATAGCATGAATTTGAGGTGAATAAAGGACAGGCAATATAAGTTGCCGAAATTGTTTTCGCCTAGCCCCCTCCCAAAGCGGCCATAAAGGCCTCTTTGTAGGCTGCCCCGATGGGCAGCATCTCGTCGCCTACCCGCACCTGATTGCCTTCTACATAGGCGACATGGGCCAGACCGATGAGGTAGGATTTGTGGATTCGGAAAAACTGCTTGGCCGGTAGGCTCGCTTCCAGATGCTTGAGAGTCAGGTGGGAAATAAGGCTGTGGTCGGCGAGGGACACCTTCACGTAGTCGCCTTTGCCCTGGAAATAGTGGATGTCGCTGTGGGCCAGCCGGTGGGTTCGGCTATCGGCCCGAAGCAGGAGGTAACCCGCCTCGGCTTCGCGCTGCGACAACCGGTCGGTGGCGCGTCGTACCGCCTTGGTAAAGCGCTCGAAGGAAATGGGCTTAACGAGGTAATCGAGAGCCTCAAGCTCGAAGCCCTCAACGGCGTACTGTGGATAGGCGGTGGTAAAGATAACCAGGGGCGGCCGGTCCAGGCTACGAATGAGGCCCAGCCCGGAGAGCCGCGGCATATTGATGTCCAGGAAGAGCAGGGAGACATCATCCCCTTGTAGATGCTTCATGGCTTCAAGGGCATCGGCACAGCTGCCCCGCAGCTGTAAAGCAGGAGAATGCGCCACGTAATCTTCGAGGGTCTCGCGGGCGAGGGGCTCATCATCGACAATCAGGCAGGGGATAGGCATGCTCAGGGGGTAGGGGTCAGAGTCAGGCGGGCCGAAAAGGTCTGTGTTTCCGGCGCAATGGTGAGTTGGTACTGGTCGGGATAGAGGAGGTCCAGACGCTGTCGCAGATTGGTGAGTCCCAGGCCACCGGCTGTTTCGACCTCAGCCTCGGCCCGGAGACCGCAGGTATTCCGGACGACGAAATCCAGCCGGTCCGCCGCCAGGCTCAGGTGGAGGTGGATAAAGCCCGTTTCATTGCCCCGGGGACCATGTTTGAAGGCATTTTCCACCAGAGGGATCAGGATCAGGGGGGCAATCTCCATTTGATCGGCCTCACCGCTCAGTTGGGCGGATAGCTCGATATGGGGCCCCAGGCGCAGCTGCTGCAGCGCAAGGTAGTGCTCAATATAGGCCCATTCCTGGCTCACAGGCACCAGGGGGACCTGGGTTTCGTAGATCATGTAGCGCATGACCTCCGATAGCCGCAAGATAAAGGTTGCGGTATGCTCGTCGCCCCGGCGAGCCAGGGCATGCAGGTTGGAGAGGGTATTGAACAGAAAGTGGGGATTCACCTGCGCCTGCAGGGCTTTCAGCTCCGATTGGAGCTGGGCCTCAGTGAGTTGGGCCATTTGTTGCTGTGACTCCTGCAGCCTGAACCATGCCTTGCTCAGGTGGAGCAGGCTGCTCAGGGTAAGGTATACCCCCATAAACTGCGCCAGCTGGTCCCAGTCAAAATAGTTGATAAAGTAATATCCGGGCAGCAACCAGTCGGTCAGGTAAGCAAAAGTGAGCCAGTTGGCCAGCGTGCCCAGGCCGATCAGGGCGGCCGCAGCCAGCAGGTACCAGAAGTAGCGACCCCGCCCCAACAGGCGGGGCAGGGCGATTTCCAGGTTCAGGTACACCAGCAGCAGCAGACTGAGGTGAAAGAGGCCGGTATAGAGATAGTCGATCGCCTGTAGCGAGGACGAGAGGGCCGTGATCCGCAGGATCACGTAGCCCGATAAGGCCCAAAACAACAGGTGGTAGAGCCAGCGGTGCCGCAGCACCCAGCGGAGGCTGTGTTCGGACCAGGTCATGGCTTATCGACTCAGGATGATTTCGTCGCCGTAGGCTTTTTCCTCCCCGGCATATTTTTGCACAAACTTTTGCAACTCCTCTGTGCTGGCTGTCAGCAGGATGCGGTCGCCGCTTTGCTCATGGCTGATCCGGATGCGGTTTTGCTGGATCAGGTCCATCAGCCAGTCCCCATTGAACATGTGGAGGTGCACCCGGTCCGCCTCGAACGCTATCCGGGCAAAGATATGCCCCGGAAACAGCATCATGGCGGCAAAGTTGTTGCGCATGGGGACGTCCTCGGGATAGAAATCCACAAAGAGCTCGTCCCCGAGCTGGAGGATGTGCACGTCAAAGTGGGCGGTGTCGCCTTCTTCGCTGCCCTCACCCAGCTGGGTGAGCCGGTAAAAGGTCTGTCCTTCTTCGTTTGTCTTCTGGTCAAAATGCCAGAACCCATTGTCATCGGTCTGGATGGTGCGGCCGTTTTGGGTGGTGACAAAATTCGCCTCATGCCACTGGCCCAATAGCCGCGCATCGGACCTGAGGGTCTCGGGCGTGTACAGCGGGTGCACCGAGGTCAGGCAGGCACTCAGGCTGAGGGCCAGCAGGAGAAACAGGAAGAAAAAGGGTTTTGCCTTCATCGTTTTTGAGTTTTGAGTGAAAAGGAATGTCTGGACTCAAAAACGCGCGTACGTTGCTGGAAGCCAATTTTTTTCGACCAAGTCGAAAAAAAGCGGGGTAAACATGGGCTCAGCTTCGGTCAGAATCCTGGCGGGCCTTGCGC
>RFHL01000645.1 GCA_003696875.1 Bacteroidota bacterium
CCCCTCAAGGAGGAGGAACAGCAGCTGTTGCTGGAGTATTTCGCTGAGGAACAGGCCCTGTACGCCCAGGACGTCGAGGCCGCCACCGAGCTGCTCAACGTAGGGGAGTATCCCCACGCGCCCCTCACCGATACCGCCGCCACCGCCGCCATCATGCAGGTCGTCGTTGCCCTCTACAACCTCGAAGAAACCCTGATGAAGACGTAAAGCCGTTGGTCGTTTCGGGTTCGTCGTTCCGGGTTCCTGGTTCGAAGTTCCGGGTTTGTTGCGCTTTACGGGCTCAGTCGTGAGTCCGCCCTTATTGTATGAAATCCCGATTCTCGGGATATTCTGACTTCTCGCTTCTCGCTTCTCACTATGGCAAAGAACGAATTTCTCGAACATAGCCTGAATGTAAATCGCCGGCACTTCCTGGGTAAGCTCAGCCTGGGGCTGGGCAGTGTGGCCCTGGGCTCGCTGTTGATGCCGGATCTGTTTCGGGGAAATGAGGCTGCCGCCGACCTTCCCCTGGGCCTGCCGCATTTTGCCCCCAAGGCCAAGCGGATCATTTACCTCTTTCAGAATGGCGCGCCCTCTCAGTTGGAGACCTTTGACTACAAGCCCAAGCTGCGGGAGATGTTTGGGCAAGACCTGCCCGAATCGGTGCGGCAGGGGCAGCGCCTGACCGGCATGACCTCAGGACAGGACCGCTTCCCGCTGGTGGGGTCCAAGTTTGATTTCCACCGCTACGGTGAGCAAGGGGTCTGGGTAAGCGAATTGTTTCCCCACATTGCCAGCGTGGTCGACGATCTGTGCATCATCAAGTCGATGCACACTGAGGCCATCAACCACGACCCGGCCCTGACCTTTATGCAGACCGGGGCCCAGCAGGGCAACCGCCCGAGCATGGGCGCCTGGCTGAGCTATGGCCTGGGGAGTGAAAACAAAAACCTGCCCAACTTCTGTGTGCTGCTTTCCCGGGGCCGGGGCAACGGACAGGGCGTCTACTCCAAGCTCTGGACCAATGGCTTCCTCGACAGTGTGCACCAGGGCGTACAATTCAGCGCCAGCGAAGAACCCGTCCTCTACCTCAATGATCCAGAGGGGACCGACCGGGCGAGCCGGCGGCGCATGCTGGACAAGCTCGCCGCCCTGAATGACATGAACCATGCGGAGTTTGGCGATCCCGAGATCAAGGCCAAGGTGCAGCAGTACGAAATGGCCTACCGCATGCAAACCGCCGTACCCGAACTGACCGATCTGAGCCGCGAACCCGAGCACATCATCCGCATGTATGGGGCCGACTGCCTGGTGCCCGGCACCTACGCGGCCAACTGCCTGCTGGCCCGCAAACTCTCCGAAGCGGGTGTCCGCTTCGTGCAGCTCTATCATCAGGGCTGGGACCAGCATGGCAACCTCGTGGGCGAGATGCCCCTCCAAGCCGAAGACGTGGACCGCGCCTCCGCGGCCCTGATCAGAGACCTCAAGCAGCGGGGCCTGCTGGACGAGACCCTCGTTATCTGGGGTGGCGAGTTTGGCCGTACCAACTACTGTCAGGGCAAGCTGTCAGAGAAAAACTACGGCCGGGACCACCACCCCCGCTGCTACAGCATCTTCATGGCTGGCGGGGGCGTGAAGCCTGGCGTCTACGGCGAGAGCGACGAATTTGGCTACAACATCATCAAAGACCCGGTGCACGTCCATGACTTTCACGCCACGGTGCTCCACCTGATGGGCCTTGATCATGAAAAACTCACCTACAAACATCTCGGCCGGCGCTACCGCCTGACCGACGTAGCCGGAAAAGTCGTAGACGGAATCATTGCCTGATGGAGACATTGAAGCGTATCAATCGGAACCTGGTCTTTGCCCTGCAAGTCCTGTTGCTGTTCCTCCTGCTGTTTGAGGGTCGATGGGAAGCACCGCTCTGGATGCAAGCCGCAGGCCGCATGCACCCGCTGCTGCTCCATCTGCCCATCGGGCTGCTGGTGCTGATGGGAACCCTGCCTCTGCTGCGGCGCGAAGTGAGCCGCGAATCCCTCGACCGCTTTGGCGGCCTCGTCTTGCATGTGGCTGCCCTGACGGCCGTGGTCACGGCCCTGGCCGGGCTGTGGCTGGCGCAGGAAGAAGGCTACATCTCCGAGCTCGTCACCCAGCACAAATGGCTGGGGGTGGCCGTAAGCCTGGGCATCTACCTCCTCATGCTGTGGCAGGAGCGCAAGCCCCGGCGGTGGGGCCTGTTCTACGGTGCCATCGTGCTCAACCTGGGCCTGCTCACCGCCGCCGGCCATTTGGGGGCCTCCCTCACCCACGGTGAGGACTTTGTGCTGGCTCCGCTGCGCGAGGCCGAGCCGGAGCCCGTGACCACCGATGCGACGGTCTTTGCGGCGGCCATCCGGCCGGTCCTGGAAGCGAAATGTTTCTCCTGTCACAACGAGCGCAAGACCAAAGGGGCCTTGCTGATGAGCACCAAAGCCGGCCTCTTGGCCGGCGGGGAGCATGGTCCCCTATGGGTCGCTGGCGACCCGGCGGAGAGCCAACTCATGCAGCGCGTATCCCTACCCCTGGAAGCAAAGGAACATATGCCCCCCGAGGGCAAGCCCCAACTCACGGAGGCCGAAGTCAGCCTGCTGCAAGCCTGGATCCAGGCCGGGGCCGATCTGGACCAGCGCCTGGCCGACCTGGCGCCGGACAGCGAGTTGGGCCTGCTGGTGACCGCGCAGGTCGGGACCCGTGCGCCCGAGACCTATAGCTTTGTGCCCGCCGAACCAAGCCTGATACAGGAGCTGAACACCCCCTTCCGGACCTTGCGGCCGGTGGCATTGGGCAGCCCCGCGCTGCAAGCGGAAATCTTCGTGCGTAACTACTACGAGCGACGCTTCCTGACTGAGCTGGAGGCGGTGAAGACCCAACTGGTATCGCTCAATATGACCAATCTCCCCGTCACCGATGAGGACCTCGCCTTCATCGGGCAGTTTCCGCACCTGGAAAAACTGATCCTCAACGGGACCGAGATCACCGGAGCCACCCTGGGGGAATTGCAGGCATGCACAGCGCTGAAGTCGCTGGCCGTCTCCAATACGGCGGTGGACGCCGCCGGCCTCTCGGCCCTGGCAGGCCTGCCCGGCCTGCGGGAACTATTTCTGTGGAACACCCAGGTAGACAGTGCCGATCTGGGATCGCTGGCCCAGCGCCTGCCGGGGGTGGCCCTGCAAACCGGCTATATGCCTGATCCCACGGAGCAACTTCGCCTCAGTCCCCCCCAGCTCAAGAATGCAAGCTCCCTGCTGGCCGAGGGCGAGCGGGCCATACTGGAAAACAAACTCCCAGGCGTTGACATTCGCTATACGCTGGATGGAAGTGAGCCTGACAGCCTGAACAGCCCGCGCTATGAAGCGCCCATCCCCCTGGCCGGGCCTACCCTCCTGCGGGCGCAGGCTTTCCGCCCGGGTTGGCTCAGCAGCGAGATCGCCGATTTTGCCCTCTTCCCGAAAGGCCTGTCAGTCGACTCCGTCTGGCTGGCCCACCCTCCCCGGGACAAGTATCCTGGCACCGGGGCTCCCGGGCTCATCGACGGCCAGAAAGGCCGCATTGCCCTCACTCTGGGCAACTTCTGGATGGGCTTTGAAGAAGACCCCCTGATCGCTACCCTGGATCTGGGACCTGATGCGCCCCCTGTGGGCGCAGTATCGCTCAGCTACCTGGAAGTCATCGGTAGCTGGGTCGTCTGGCCTGACTGGGTCGAGGTCTGGGGCGGCAACAGCCCGGAGGAGATGCGACGGCTGTTTCGGACGGTGCCAGCGGTCCCGGGAGAATCCCGGCCCAACCAGATCCGGGCCATCACGGCCCGGCTGGAGGAAAGCTGTGCCTGCCGCTACCTCAAGGTGGTCGGGATGCCGGAGCGCAGCCTGCCCGGCTGGCATCCAGGCGCCGGGCGCAAGGGCCACCTTTTCGTGGACGAAATACTGGTCTACCCCGCCCCTCAGGCCCCATTAAGCCTGGCGACAGGTCCCTAATGGGTGCCGCTCACAGGTGTTCTGGGAAAACCTGAACCACCGCTTGCCGCAGGCTGGATGGATCCAGGGGAAAAACGAAATAGTCAGAAAACCCGCTCTGCAGGCAGTAGCTTCGCTCTCCTGGCAGCGAACATGCCGTCAGGGCAAATACCGGGACGTGCAGCAGGGCCGGATGCTGATGCCGGAGGGCCCTGAGCAAGGGCACTCCACGCAGCCCTTGGTGGTATAACCTCAGGTCCAGAAATACCAAATGGTATGGGTGCTTCTCCATCAGGGGTTTCGCCTCAACATAGGAGGGAACCAGATCCACGGCGACCTTTGGCTCCCCAAAAAGATTTTGGAAAACATGTGCCTGATCAGGCGCATCGCTAATCGTCAGGATTCGCTTCATTCAGAGGTGGCATTAAGCACAGGCAGGGTGACGCTGACGCGATTTCCCTGTTCAGATGGAGGAGACAAGGTCAGGGTGCCCCGAAGGATCTGGGTATAGGCGTGGGCAAGTTGAATACGCAGCGGGGTTCCACCTTGGTAGCCCCGCGAGCGCCGCCCCGAACCCCAGCGGGGTTCCACCTAGTCCACCACCGTGGAGATCATGAGTCCCCGGTCATACAGGGGGATGTTTTTGGCGGAAATAATCCGGGTATCACCGGTCTGCGTGGTCACACGGAGGTTCTCCCAATGTCTCCGCCTGGGATCGCCGCTCTCCAGATCGGCCATGACCTGACTCATGACCTGGGCCCGGTAGGCTGGGTCGGGGTATACCTTCTCAAAAAAGGTTTTCGGGTCGGTGAGAACCTCTATGGGCCAGTCATAGGTCTGGGCAAAGACGGGATTGACATAGGTCACTTCGCCCTCGTGAATCCGCCTGACCGCGATGCCGATTGGCAGGTTGTCGAGGGTGGTTTCGATGAAGTGGTTACGGGCGGCCAGGGCCGCCATGGCCTGATCCTTTTCGGCCTGGGCCTGCAAGCGCTCACTGATGTCCCGGGCAAAGACGCTCACGCCCGTCACGGCATCCTGATGCCACACCGGGTAGAAGGTGATGGCCAGGGGGACTGTCCGGCCGGCGACCTGCGCCTCCTCCGTCACCGAATGGACCGCTCCCGCCAGCGCCCGCTGGTAGTGGCGCTGCCAGCGCGCCTCCTCCTCGGATCCCGCCGCCGGCAGCCAGACCGGATCGCCCACCTCGGGAGGCGCGGGATGCATCCCGGCATAAGCCTTGTTAAAGGCCCGCAGATGCAGCGTGTCATCCACCGCCCAGATCGGATCGGTGGTGGCATGGATCAGGGCATTCTTTTCATTGAGCTCATGCTGAAGCCGCTGCCGGGTCTCCTCCAGAGGGGTGACGTTCTGGATCATGGCGGTGACCTCGGCCTTTCTGGCCAGATGGTGGACGCGCATCCCCCCGGAGATGCCCAGCAGGATCTCTTTCCCGCCCTTGCTCCGCAGCCACTGCTCGACCTGAAAATGGGAAGGCCTCTGGTCCAAAATCTCCAGCAGCGGGACCGGCCCCTTCGCCGGATCGGTCCGGGCCAGGATCTGGCTGATAGGGAGCCCCTCCAGCTCCCCTTTTTCGTACTCCAGCAGCCCGGCGATGTTGGCACTGATGCTGCGGATCTCCCCCCCGGCTCCCAGCTGCATAAGCCCCACGTGGGGGGTGGAAAAGAGCACGGACAGATGGGCCTCCTGTACCATCAGGCTGCGAAACAGCCGGTGGGTCCAGCCCAAAAATCAGCAGGCCCGACAGGCCGACAAACACATAGCCTTTGACATTCTGCACCTCTTCCAGCAGCGGCAGATTTTCTCCGAACAGGCGAA
>RFHL01000646.1 GCA_003696875.1 Bacteroidota bacterium
GATAGTTGAGCTGGGCGGCTTCGTGGAAGGAGAGATACAGACCATCGTCGGTCTTCATGGTCACCGGGGTATTGACGGCCCGGCCATCGGGGATGTAGGTCTGGGCCAGGTTGGGGTGGTTGCGTTTGGCCCCGGCGTCGATCTCGCTCAGGCGGCTCTGGGTATAGAGGTGCTCGTAGATGTCCCAGTCGCCGGGAATCCACCAGGCCATATGGTCGCCGGTCAGGGCAAATTCGGTGAGTTCCTCGGTAATCAGGACCGAGTCTACGCCCGCTTGCGCGGGCATTTCATACCGAAAACCGAGCCCATCGTCAAAGAGACGAAAGACGATGTTGAGTTGGCGGCCGGGCTCGGCCGCCTCGACAAGCTCCAGGCGCAGTTCCTGACAGTGGTTGCGCACCAAGGCATCTTCGCCCCAAACCGGCGTCCAGGTCTCGTCGATCTCACGGGTGGAGGCGGTCGCCAGGCGGAATCCCTCCGCGAGATCGGGCGCACCTTGCAGGCGATAGCCGAGAAAGGACGAATCCATCACGACCTGATCTTGCCGGGTGAGGCGATAGCCGGGACGGCCGGATGCGTCGATGAAGGTTTCCAGGGTGAGTTGTCCGTCGGGGGACTGGATAGACATGGGGGTGGACCCGCCGGGCCCCTGGCAACTGCTCAGGCCCAGGCCGGCCAGTAGGGTGGCGATGAGTAGCCAATTCGCGTGCATAGTAGGCTTCATGTTTTGGTCTGACAAAGCCTCCAATTTAGGGAAAAGGCGGTATTTGCCCAAAGCGAAGGCACTGTAAAACAGATGGTTGCCAGAGTCTGCTTGGCAAAAAACGCGACCCTCTCCCAGGAGGAAGAGGGTCGCGTGGTATTCCGAAAACGATACGTTTGGTCCCAGGGGCGATTTCAGGCGAGTACCCCTCGGTCTGGTTTCCCTCTGGTTTTTTTCTTTGCCTGCATAAAAAAAGGCCAGAGACGAGGATATTCCCCTACACCTTCATCAAGGCATCAAGATAGGCCATACCCGTAGCCAGGACGGTGTCAGTGTCAGAGGCAAAGCCGTAGTAAAATACATCGTCTTTGGACACCTGAATGTGCACCCGGGCCAGGTCATTGCTGCCTCCGGTTATGGCCTGCACCAGATACTCTTCCAGCTTGACGTGCGTGCCCATGATCCCGTCGATGGCGCGAATGGTCGCATCGACCGGGCCATTGCCCTGGGCTTCGTTGTACTTCTGCACCCCGTTTACGTTGATTTGCACCTGCGCCCGGGAGGGCTTTTCGGTGCCAGCGGTAACTTCCAGAGAGGTGATTTCCAGCACCCGACGGCTGCTTTCCATGCCCATGAGCTCAAGCAGATCCTCATCGTTGACTTCTCGCCGCTCATCGGCCATGTGGAGGAAACGCTCATACACCACGGCGAGCTCCTCGGTGGGGAGCTCTATGCCCAGTTTTTCCAGGCGGTGGCGCAGGGCGGCCTTGCCGCTGCGGGCGGTCAGTACGATGGAGGAAGAGGGAATCCCCACATCCTGTGGGTCGATGATCTCGTAGTTTTCGCGGCTCTTGAGCACACCATCCTGATGGATGCCTGAGGAGTGAGCAAAGGCATTGCGGCCGACGATGGCCTTGTTGGGCTGGACGGGCATGCGCATCAGGCGGGTGATCATGCGACTGACCGGATAAATCCGCTTGACGTTAATGCCTGTTTCGAGGCCCAGGCTCTCGTGGTGAGAGCGGAGAATCATGGCCGACTCTTCCAGGGAGGTATTCCCGGCTCGCTCGCCGATGCCGTTGATGGTCACCTCCATTTGCCGGGCGCCATTGGCGAGGCCGGCCACGGTATTGGCGGTGGCCAGGCCCAGGTCATTGTGGCAATGCACCGACAGGATGGCCTTGTCTATGTTGGGCACATGGTCTATCAAATATTTGATTTTGGCCCCGTATTGCTCCGGCAGGCAATAGCCGGTGGTATCGGGGATGTTGACCACGGTGGCCCCGGCCGCGATGACCGCCTCGACCATACGGGCGAGATACTCCAGGTTGGCCCGGCCGGCATCTTCGCAGTAAAACTCCACATCCTCAACAAATTTCTTGGCATAGCGGGTGGCCCGCACGGCGCGCTCCAGGACCTCTTCATGGGTCGATTTGAGCTTGTTAAAGACGTGAATATCAGAGCTTCCGATGCCGGTGTGGATGCGCTTACGCTTGGCATATTGGAGGGCTTCGGCCGCCACCTCGATGTCTTTCTCCACGGCCCGGGTCAGGGCGCAGATGATCGGCTCGCTGACCGCTTTGGATACCTCTACCACCGACTGAAAGTCGCCGGGGCTGGAGATGGGAAAGCCGGCCTCAATGATGTCGACGCCGAGATGCTCAAGTTCCTGCGCGATTTCGATTTTTTCTACCGTGTGCAGCTGGCAGCCGGGAACCTGCTCGCCATCACGAAGGGTCGTGTCAAATACGTAGACTCGGTTATCCATACGTAGGATGGGGTAAGGGGTGAGAAATGCGGGTAAGTAGAAGCGAATCGTTGGCCATGTCGGGACTCCCCAAAAGGGTCAGGCGGCTAGGGCTAGCCGGGGTAGTCGCAGGTAGGATAGAAGCAAGGTGGACATGGAACGGGTTGAGATTGGGCCTTAAAGATGAGGAATGGTGCTGAATAATGCCAAATTTTCGCTTTAAAAAGTGGAGATATGCCAAGGGAGCCAGGGGCTTTTTGCCAGCTTGTTAATCAGGTAGGAACAAGAAGCGGGGTTTCGAGCGGGCTCGTGGTGGGAATGCCTTTGCCCGTACCAAGGATAGGTGCTATTTTTGCCCCATTGTCAAGCGCCTGGGTTCCGGCCCAGCGGTTCACCGAAAAGCTATGGATCTATCTTCGGCGATTGCCGGTCCGGTTTTTTCTCAACTCAGCCAATGTGCCCAGGATTTGGGCATGCGGGCCTTTGTGATCGGCGGTTACGTCCGGGACTACCTGCTTGAGCGGGCCTGTAAGGACATCGACATCGTGGTGGAAGGGCGGGGCATTGAACTGGCCGAGGCCTTCAGCCGCCGCTATCAGGCGACCGAAGTGGTGGTGTACGAAAACTTCGGGACCGCGATGGTGCGGGTGGGCGAGTTCACCCTCGAGTTTGTGGGAGCCCGCAAGGAGAGCTATCGCCGGGGCTCACGCAAGCCCATTGTGGAGACGGGCAGCCTGGAAGATGACCAGCTTCGCCGGGATTTTACCATCAATGCGCTTTCCATCTCCCTGCAGCCCCAAGATTGGGGGCAGTTGCACGATCCCTTTGGCGGCCTGAGGGATCTCCACAAAGGCCTGATCCGCACCCCTACCGACCCCGAGCTGACCTTTTCTGATGATCCGCTGCGCATGATGCGCGCGGTACGCTTTGCGGCCCAGCTGGGCTTTCAGATTGAGCCGGATACCTACAAGGCCATTCGCCCCATGCGCGAACGCATTCACATCGTTTCGCAGGAGCGCATCACCGAAGAACTCAACAAGCTGATCCTGTCTCCCAAGCCCTCGGTGGGCTTTGGGCTCCTGTTTCAGACCGGGTTGCTGGCGCTCATTTTTCCGGAGCTGGATCGTATGCAGGGGGTCGATTATGTGCATGGCCGTGGGCATAAGGACAATTTTTACCACACCCTGCAGGTGCTGGACAATGTCGCCGCCAAGAGTGACAACCTCTGGTTGCGCTGGGTGGCGATTCTTCACGACATCGCCAAGCCCCTCACCAAGCGCTACGAGCCCGGGCTGGGCTGGACCTTTCACGGTCACGAGGACAAGGGGGCGCGTATGGTGCCCAAAATCTTCCGGCGGATGAAGCTGCCGATGAATGAGCCCATGAAGTATGTGCAGAAGCTGGTGCGCCTGCACCAGCGGCCCATTGCGCTCGTGACTGAGCCCGTGAGCGACAGTGCCATCCGCCGCATTGTGGTCGAGGCCGGCGAGGACCTCGATGATCTGCTGGACTTTTGTCGCTCGGACATCACCTCCCGCAACGAGCGCAAGGTGCGCCGCTTTCTCGAAAATTATGCCCAGCTCGAAGCCCGCATCCGCGAGGTGGAGGAGCGGGACAACCTCCGCAACTGGCAGCCGCCCGTGACGGGCGATATGATTATGGAAGCCTTTGATCTGCGGCCCAGCCGCACGGTGGGCGACATCAAAACCGATATCCGGGAAGCCATCCTTGATGGCCTTATCCCCAACGACAGGGACGCCGCCCTTCGCTATATGTACGAGATCGCTCCCAAATACCTCCCCAGCCGGGAATAAACCTGGCGCAAACGCGTTTAGAGTTCATGCGTATCCTCTGGCTTCTGATACTTTACGGGCTGTGGCTCAGCCCGCTACAGGCCCAGGTCCGGCAGTATGTCGGCCTGCGCTTCGCCACCAATATCCAGTACTTCCCGCAGGCGGGGCAGTTTGTGCTCATGCCCGGAACCTTCACCACAGGCGTCTTGGGGGCCTTTTACAGCCAGTACCGCCCCATGAGCGGCTTTTCTATTGGCCTCAACGTCAACTACAAAGACAACAACGGCCGGGGGATGACCAACCTGCCGGTGGTCATGCAGGACTACCGTGAGGGGCTGAACGTAGGCCATACGGCGGTGGAAATGGACCTTAAGGCGGGGCCCCGCCTGGGGGTGGTCTACCCCCAAATCGGTTACATCCTGGGGTATCGCTTCTATCAGGATGGGTTCTTGCGTCCGGGTTATGACGAGGAAATCAATCCCTGGTACCTCATGCTCCCGTTGGGACTGACCACCAACCTGCCCACCAACTTTGGGACCGTAGGCTTCGGGGCCTACTACAATGTAGGCCTGCTCAACGTGATCCGGGGCGCCGGCCCCACGGGGGGCGGCCTCTCCGATGGCGGGCGGCAGCGCTACATCACGCTGGAGATCAACGTAACCTATCTGGCCGACGAGCGGTAGTGTTGCCGGGCTATGAGCGCAATGAGCCGTTCGAGGGCTTCGGCATCGACCGGGGAAAAGTCGTTGAGTTCGCTGCTGTCCACATCCAGGACCAGTTCGCAGCGATCCTCTGTGACCAGAGGCACCACAATCTCGGAGCGGGACAGGCTGCTGCAGGCAATATGGCCGGGAAAGGCCTCGACATCGGGGACCAGAACCGTCCGCCGCTCGGCGGCGGCGGTGCCACAGACCCCCCGTCCGAGGGCAATGCGGGTGCAGGCCAGCGGGCCCTGGAAGGGCCCCAGCACCAGTTCGTCTCCTTGCCGCAGGTAAAACCCTACCCAGAAAAACCCCAGGCCTTCTTTGAGGACGGCGGCGATGTTGGCCAGATTGGCGATGAGATCCGGCTCAGGCCCGATCAGGGCCTCGATCTGAGGGAGAAGTTCGGCGTAGCGCTCAGCTCGGGTGGCATGGGCGGTGAGGGAGAGAGATTCGGCCATTTTCTTTGAGTTGAGAGGGGAGAACCGATAGGCGAGACAAAAAAAGGAGATTTGGGAAAGACAGAGAGGCTATTGTTATGGATACCCAAAATGCCAACCGCATCACGCGAAACGCCCAACCCTCCCATGGATATTCGCTTAAAACACCTCCGCCTCCTCCAGAATGTAATTGAGCTTGTCGACATTGCTGTCGTTGAGCTGGAGGCGGCCTTGGAAGGTGCGCCACTCATCGGTGTAAAAAAGCAAGGTTGTATCCCGGAGCTCCAGCTCCATCACGGATTCGGGTCCGGCCCCACCGCAGAAGAAACAGGAACTGAAGGGATTGGCGGAGAGGACGTAGCGACCCGGCTCCACCGGCAACACATAGCCTGCGATTTTGACGGGCTGGCCTGCGAGGGCCTTGACCGAATCCCCGAAAGCGGGGAAAAGGAGGTATTCCTCAATGTCCTCGTAATAGCGATCTTCAAACGTCACGTCCTGTAGCTGCTGCCAGCTCAGGTCCTGGAGGTCGTTGATGGGCGTTACCTCGCCTGAGCCGGCCTCGATCCGGGTGGGTCCTCCGGCCGCCTCCTGGCTGGTCGAATGGCTGCTGCCACAGGCCAAAAGGACAGGCAGGAGCGCAAAGCTGAGGAAAAGACTAAGGTTCTTCGTAGATACGGGCATCTTCGAGAATATAATTGAGTTCCAGTTCGCGGTCGTTAAGGCGCAGACGGCCTCGGAGCGTCACTTGTTCGTCGAGCTCAAAGCGCGCTTTGGGGTCTTGCAGGCGCAGCTCCATGATGGACTCTTGTCCGGCTCCGCCGCAGAAAAAGCAGGCGCTGTAGGGGTAGGCCGATAGGTAGAAGAGTTTCTGGTCAAAATCCAGGGGCAGTATATAGCCCCGAATGAGGATGTCCTGACCATCGAGGGCGAGGATGTCTTCGGAAAAAGTCGCCTTGCCGTACCAGAAGTTCTGGTCGAGGTTCTGCACATACTCATAGGTCACCCCGGCCAGGGTTTTCCAGCTGATTTCCTGCTGCGCCTGCAGGCGCAGCGAGGGGACCAAGACCATAAGCCCCAACAACAGGATGGCCAGCCGGTATCGTTTGACTACTTTTTTCATCTGTCCCAAAGAAACGAATTATCCGGCGAATCGTTGGGCGATTTGCCTTTTTGACTGTTATCTCAAGCTATGAACCGCTTTCCGCTCTTCTGTGTTTTGCTCGCGCTGCTGGCCCTCAGCGGCGCTGCCCCCCTGAGCCCACCGCGCCTGCTGGTGCGCGCCGATGATATGGGCGCTTCCCATGCCGCCAATTTCGCCTGCCTGCGTGCCGTCAACGAAGGCATCGCCCGCAGCATCGAAGTCATGGTGCCGGGCCCCTGGTATCC
>RFHL01000647.1 GCA_003696875.1 Bacteroidota bacterium
ACAGTACCGTCCTGGGCGACTTTGACGATCAGGTGCATGTAAGCCGGGGCATCACGAGCCGCTTTTTCCGGCGGGACGGGGGATTTTGGGTAAATACGCAAGGACCGGATGGGGCCTATCACGACTACGAGGTGCAGTATACCTTTGGGGTATATCCGCTGCAGCAGTATCTGGTGCCCTTTCCCAAGGGGCGCTATCAGGCGCTGCGGGTGGCCTGGGACGGTGAAAAAAACCGCTGGATGGACCTGTATCCGGACCTGGATATCGCCCCGGGGGAGTGGCTGCATTGGGGACGCGATGCCCTAAACTGGAACAGCCGCTGTGCCGAGTGCCACTCCACCAATCTGAAAAAGAACTACTTTCCGGAGGCAGACTCCTTTCACACCACCTACTCGATCATCAATGTGAGCTGTGAGGCCTGCCATGGCCCTGGCCAGCCCCATGTGAACTATGTGCAGTCGGCGGCTTATGCCGCCGGGGAGCGGGTCGAGGGGAGCTATACCTACCTCCACATGGACGAAAGCTCTGAGGCCCAGGTGGATCAATGCGGGCGCTGCCACGCCCGGCGCAGCCAGATCACGGGAATCTATGACCACGAACTGCCCTTTATGGCCCACTATGTGCCGGAGCTGCTGGTGGACGGGACCTACTTTGCCGACGGGCAGATCCTGGACGAGGACTATGTATATGGTTCCTTTGTCCAGAGCCAGATGTATCACCAGGGGGTGCGCTGCGTCAATTGTCACAACCCGCACAAAGCGGCCCTGAAGATCGAGGGGAATGCCCTATGTCTGCAGTGCCATGCGCCGGACACCTTTGATACCCCGAACCACCACTTTCACCTCATGAATACGGAGGCGAGCCAGTGCATCAATTGCCACATGACGGGCCGCTTTTATATGGTGAATGATTTCCGGCGGGATCACAGTTTTCGGATCCCCCGGCCGGACCAGACCGTGGCCTACGGTACCCCAAACGCGTGCAATGGCTGCCATACCGAGGAATCGCCGCAGTGGGCGGCGGATCAGGTGGAAGCGTGGTATGGTCCGGAGCGCAAGGCCCACTTTTCGGACGCCCTCACCAAAGGCCGCAGTCGCCGCGCCGAGGCAATCCCTGACCTCATGGCCTTGGCCCGGGACCCCCGACAGCCAGCCATTGCCCGGGCGACAGGGCTCACCCTGCTGAGCGAGTCGCCCGGCGGGCAGGAGGTGCTACAAACGGTGGCCGAAGCGCTGCAGGACAGCAGCCCCCTCATGCGGCAAACGGCCGCCAATGCCCTCGTGAGTCTGGAGCCGCAGGCCAAGGCCCAGTTGGTGGCGCCTTTGCTCCGCGACCCGGTGCGAGCGGTGCGTATCGCGGCCGCCAACACCCTGGCCGATGTGCCTCCGGCCCTGCTGGCCGAGTACCAACCGGCCTGGGAGCAGGCCCGCAGCGAATGGGAACACTCGCTGGAGGTGCGGGCGGAGTTTCGCTCGGGTCAGCTGATGGCGGGCCAGTACTATGACCGGCGGGGCGAGGTCGCCCAGGCCGAGGCGGCCTACCGCAAGGCCTTGCGCATGGACAGCCTCTTCAACCCGGCGCGGATCAACCTGGCGACCCTGCTCAACCGGCAGGGCCGCAACACCGAGGCCGAGGCGCTGCTGCGGACGGTTATCTCGCAGGAGCCCGGCTATGGGCCAGCTTACTATTCGCTGGGCTTGCTGCTGGCCGAAGAAAACCGGCTGGAAGAGGCGGCGGCCCTGCTGGAGGAAGGTGCCCACCGGGTGGGCAACAACCCACGGATTTTCTACAACTGGGGCCTGAGCCTGCAGCATCTGGAGCGGCCGCAGGCCGCGGTCAAGGCCTATCTGGAGGGCTTGCAAGCCGACCCGGATTTCCCGGAATTGCATCAGGCGCTGGCGATCCTGTACCTACAGCAGGGCGAGCCTGAGCAGGCCCGCCCCTATGCCGAGTGGCTCAGGCTGCGCTTTCCCCAAAACCCGCAGATCCAACAGCTGGTAGCCGAGGTGGAGCGACAGCTAAGCGAAGCCCGCTAGGGCTTGATGAGGGCCAGGCCGAGGGAGACCATGAACACCTGATTCTGCGCGGCCGAAACCGAGGCCGCATCGGCGATGTCGGTGATACCCAGGGTATAGCGGGCACTCAGGCTGAGGCGGGCGGGCAGGTCGATGCCGACCCCAAAGGTGACGCTCACGTCCGAGGACTTGTAGGAGGCCATCACGTCATTGCCGTCGATCTCGGCGAGGGTGAGGAACCCAAACTGGGGGCCCGCCTGGATATTGAGGCCGCCGACAAGGTAGCGCTTGATGAGCACCGGGACGACGATGTAGTCGAAGTTGTTTTCGAGGGCTTCGGTATTGACGGTGACGGTGGCACCCTGCTGGGAGAAGAGGACCTCGGGCTGCAGGCCCCACTTGCCGGAGCGGATGCTGGCCCAGGCACCGGCATGGATGCCGGTGCGAGCGCTGGCGTCGAGCTCGGTGCTGAAGGTGGCCCGGTTGAGGCCGCCCTTGAGACCAAGACCGAAATTCTGGGCCGAAAGGCCCAGGGAGAGCAGGAGACTGAGGCTGAGGAGGAGTAGCTTTTTCATACAGGTGAAATCATTGGGTGAGGATGGGGCCAATGGCGGCGCCTATCTGGAAATCTAACGTATTTTTTGCAAAAAGCCTTATACGCCCAAAGATGAACGCAACGGCCGGCCCCACCAGAGCCCTAAGCCTGGTTTGGCGCTTTCTCTTTTTGGTTCTAATTTCCTCCGGCTTCCGGCCATTTACATTGTTTTTTAGCCTCCACCCTATCCCTCTGCCAATGGAAACTTTTTCGCTCGACAACTTCATCACCCTGGGGATGTTGGTAATGTTGCAAGCCGTGCTGGGCTTTGACAACCTGCTCTACATCTCCCTCGAATCGAAAAGCGCCCCAGCCGACAAACAGAAGATGGTGCGACAGGTCGGAATTGGCCTGGCCGTGTTCCTCCGCATCGGGCTCCTCTTTGCCCTGATCTCGGTGATCGGCTACTTTCAGGATCCTATTTTCGGGATAAATATCGGCAGCTATATCAAGAGTGATTTTAACCTCCACGCCCTGATTGTGCTGCTGGGAGGCGCCTTCATCATCTATACGGCCACCAAGGAGATCTGGCACATGGTGCTTTTGGAAGAAAAGCATGAAGCCGAGGCCGGAAAAACCCGCTCTGCGGGGAGCGTGATCATCATGATTGTGGTGATGAATCTGGTCTTCTCCTTCGACTCGATCCTGAGCGCCATGGCGCTCAGCGACGTTTTCTGGGTGATGGCCTCGGCCATCGTGATCGGAGGGATCCTGATGATCTGGCTCTCGGACCGGGTCGCCACCTTTCTGCAAAAGAACCGCATGTACGAAGTGCTGGGGCTCTTTGTGCTCTTTCTGGTGGGCATCATGCTGCTCACCGAAGGGGGCCATCTGGCCCATATCTACCTCTTCGGCAATGAGATTACACCGATGAGCAAGACGACCTTCTACTTCATTCTGGTGATCCTGGTGCTGATCGACATTGTGCAGGGCCGCTACCAACGCAAGCTGTCGATGGCCAAGGCCACCAAATCAAAGCCGCAGGAGTCCTGATCCGCAGGAATGGGAACCGGGCCGGTCGCGACCTGCCTACTCCAAGGCGCGCAGGCGTAGCCCCTGCCGGTCCTGTCTCAGGGCGGGCAGGGGTATTTTCACAAAGCCCAGGGCGTGGATGAGGGTATTGAGGTAACCGTTTTGGGGGCGGAGCTGCATCAGGTCCACGTCAAAACCCAGGTACCACTGCCGGTACTCGCGGGTGCGCCAATCGCTTAGGGGGTCCTCGTAGCCCCCTTCCAGCCCCTCCGCGCCATAGCCGATGGCGAGGTTGAGCCAGGGGGGATAATGCTGCCGCAGCTTACCGGGAGGGAGAAATGAATGTACCCGCACCGATAGCCACAGGGTATGGCCATTGTAGTCCTTGAGTACCCACTCGGGCCAGTTGCGCCCGAAAAGATCGGCAAAGGTGGTATCCTGGGCGTAGGGCGAGCGCCGGTAGGAAACCTTGAGCTGCAGGCGGTCTTCGTTCCAAAGGAGTTGATTGGCGACAGCTAGGGAGGCCCCCGCAAAGTTGGCCCCAATATCGGACCAGGAGAAGCCCCAGGTCTCGCCAAAACCGTCAAAGACCTCAATGCTGCTCATCGCCAGGAAGCCCGCCGCACCGCCGGTCAGGACGGCCCGCCGCTTTTCCATACCCGACCAGCGCAGCAGGTCCGTCACAAAACGGGTGCCATGGTAGGCCCCCAGCATGTGCCCCCCTTTATCGATTTGCTTCCACTCATGCCGGTCGTCAAAAAAATGAAAATTCCCCAGGTCTTCATTGGCGTACCAGACGAAGCCCATATAGCCCATGATTACCGTATACCCTCCCCCGACGACGCCGAGCACGAGGCGCTGCCGGCGCGGGTTCGGCAGGGTATCATTTTCAAAAAAGGAAGGTTTAAGGGGCCGGTAGTGGTCGAAGTGGAGCGACTGCGCCGACACCAGGGTAGACAACCCGAGCAGCAAAGGGAGCAACAGGATACGCATAGCAGAGAATAAGCCCTGGCAAAGTAGCAAAGCGCCGCCAAGGGGAAAAGTACCTTTTCACTCCCTGGCGGCGAAAGTAGCCGTTTACGCTTGTGCTAGTGCTCTGTCAAGTGAAAAATGACGGGAAAGCGGTCGCAGATTTTTTCGCAGATCATGGTCCCGGCAAGCCGGGAAGTTTGGCGGGCCAAGCGAGGCATTTTTCAACGCAGATCATGGATGCCGGTTTACCGGTAGATGCGGGAAAAGATGCAGCGATCACCCTTCATTCGGTACTTGACAGAGCACTAGGCCGAGGCCACTTTGGCCTCACTTTGGCTCCCGGCGGGCTCGACCCACTTACCGTCTTCCCGGATCAGGTCAATGAGCGCATCGACCGCCTCGGCGGTCTGGACATTTCGCTTCACCACCTCTTGCCCGCGATAGAGCGAGATCTTGCCCGGTCCTACCCCCACGTAGCCGTAGTCGGCATCAGCCATCTCGCCGGGCCCATTTACGATGCAGCCCATGATGCCGATCTTGACGCCCTTGAGGTGCTCGGTACGCTTGCGGATGCGCGCCGTGGTCTCCTGCAGGTCAAAGAGGGTCCGCCCACAAGAGGGGCAGGAAATATACTCGGTCTTGGTGATGCGCAGACGGGCGAGCTGCAGCATGCCAAAGGCGGTCCGCACCCGGGTGTGGTCGGCCCGGTCGATCCAGAGTCCATCCACCAGGCCATCGACGAGCAGGGTCGAGCCATTGCTGGCCAGAGCCAGCTGGGTCTTGGCTTCCTCGGAGATGCGCACATACTCGGGCAAGCCCTCGTCGCTGAAGTAGGAGAAGGCCGCCTCAGGCAGGCTGAGCTGGAGGATCACTGGCTGGTGCAGGCCGGCTTCGTGCAGGCGATAGACCAGATAGCGCCAATCATAGCTGGGCAGGGGCTCAGCGCTGTGCAGCACGAAGCTGACCTGCCCGAAGGCCGCCGGCTGGGCCAGCACCTCGGCCAGGGTGTCGCGCGACACCCGGACAAAGTTGACCTGGTCACTGCGGGTCTTGGCGCTCAGAAAGGCGCCGGGGGTTTCATACAGAGGAAAGGAGCGCTCCCGATCACTCAGTAGATGCCAGGTGGGGTAGTCAAATACCCGCTTGAGCCCGCCTGGCAGATCGTAGACGGGCAGCTGATCGCCCAGGTAGACGTAGTCTGAAGCGATGTCGGAGAAGTTGTACTTGTCCAGAGCGGGGACATAGGTATAGCCTACCTCGCCCAAGGTATCAGGGGTGGCACAGTGGTGCCGGATATCGGCCACGACGCGGGGCACCTGGTCGCCCCCAAGGTTTTGTAGCTCAATACGCTCCTGCCGCTTAAAGGAAAAGGGATCGAAGGGCAGGGGCACCTCCTGCTCAGTTTCCAGCGGAAGCTCGCGCAGCTGATTGGCCTGGGCGATCACATGGTCGATGAGGAACTGGGCGACCGGGAGCTCGTGCTCGGGGTCTTCGGTGAGCGACACCCGTACGGTGTCGCCGATGCCATCGAGCAGAAGGGTGGAAATCCCGAGGGCCGACTTGATACGACCATCTTCGCCCTCGCCTGCCTCGGTCACGCCGAGGTGCGTGGGGTACACCATGCTGCGCTGCTGCATATTCTGCATCAGCAGGCGGTAGGCCTGCACCATCACCTGCGGATTGGAGGCCTTCATGGAGATCACTATGTCGTAGAAGCCGTGATCCTCGCAGATGCGGACAAATTCCATGGCCGACTCGACCATGCCTTGGGGCGTATCGCCATAGCGGCTCATGATGCGGTCAGAGAGGGAGCCATGATTGGTCCCGATCCGCATGACGGTCCCTTCTTCCTTACAGATCTTCACCAGGGGCGAAAAACGCTCGTAGATCCGCTCCAGCTCGGCCTGATAGCTTGCATCGGTATACTCCAGGGTCTGAAAGCGTTTTTTGTCAGCATAGTTGCCGGGGTTGACGCGGACCTTGGAGACAATGCGGGCGGCGATCTCCGCCGCATTGGGAGTATAGTGGATGTCAGCCACGAGGGGCACCTCGCAGCCGCGGCGACGCAGCTCTTTTTTGATCTCGGCGAGGTTTTGGGCCTCCTTCTTGCTGGGGGCGGTAATGCGGATGTATTCACTCCCCGCCGCCACCATGCGTAGGCTCTGCTCGACAGTGGCCAAGGTGTCCATGGTGTCGGTGGTGGTCATCGACTGGATGCGGATGGGGTTGTCGCCCCCGAGGGGCACTCCGCCAATATTGACCTCACGGCTCCGAATGCGGCGAAACCGGAAGTGATGAGGCGCGTAGGGCGCGAAGATTCGGTCCATATGGTTTGGGATAGTTGGTTTGGGCTTGGTAGCCCGGCGAATTTGATAAAAACCCGTCTTCATCTTAAACCGCTGCTGCCCGCAATGGTTTCCTCCACCCACCAAAGTTTTTACATATCTTTTTCCTAATACCTGATCGTGAGCGGATCAAGGCAGGCTGGCCGCACTTTCCAAAATCCTTCCCCTCGCAAAAGACCACCTTTAAAAAATTTCATAAAATGTTAGAAATGCGCCTTCTTCAAGTAGGTAATTGGGTTTGAGGACAATACCTTGG
>RFHL01000648.1 GCA_003696875.1 Bacteroidota bacterium
GGGGTTCCGTCCTGCGGACCCTCGCTATCGCTCGGCCCTCCGGCCCGCTCACGCCGCACCCACCCACCCGCCTGGGATCAGCCTTCCAGGGCCGGCAGGATCTCGGTTCGCACTTCGCCAAAACCCACCCGCAAGCCCTCTTTCGCGGCAAAGGCCCGCATGATGACCACGTCGCCATCCTGCAGGAAGCGGCGCTCGCTGCCATCGGGCATCGACAGGGGCTTGCTGCCCCGCCAGCTGAGCTCCAGCATGGAGCCATAGGAGTCGGGCGTCGGTCCACTGATGGTACCCGAAGCGAGCAGGTCGCCCACCTGCAGATTGCAGCCGCCGCTGGCGTGGTGGGCAATCTGCTGGGCCAGGCTCCAGTACAGATAGCGATGGTTCGAGCGGCAAACTACCTGCTCGGGATAGCCCGGCACCTCGATGGCTACTTCCAGTTGTATGTCAAAATTGCGGTCGCCCTCGGCCCGCAGATAGGGCAGCACCGGCGGGTCCTGCTTGGGTCCCGGCACCCGGAAGGGCGCCAGCGCGTCTAGGGTTACGATCCAGGGCGAAACCGAAGAGGCAAAGTTTTTGCCCAAAAAGGGTCCCAGCGGCACGTACTCCCATTTTTGGATGTCCCGGGCCGACCAGTCATTGAACAAAAGGAGGCCAAAGATATGGTCCTCAGCCTGGGCCGTGGGGATGGGCTCGCCCAGGGCGTTGCCCTGTCCAATGATGGCGCCCATCTCCAGCTCAAAATCCAACAGGCGGCTGGGGGCATGCACCGGATCGCCATCCCCGGGCTTCAGCTGGCCCCAGGGCCGCCGTACCGGCGTACCCGACACTACGATGGAGGAGGCGCGGCCGTGGTAGGCCACGGGCAGGTGCTTCCAGTTGGGCATCAGGGCATTTTCCTTGCCCCGAAACATCGTCCCCACATTGGTGGCGTGCTCTTCGCTGGAGTAAAAGTCGGTATAGTCGCGCACATAGACGGGCATGCGCATGCGCACCTCGGAATGGGGGTGCAGCACTTCGTCCTGGGAATCGGGATAGTTGCGCAGGGCGCCGGGGCCGTCGGTAGAGAAGAGGGCGATCAGCCGCTTCCGTACAGCCCGCCAGGTGGCGGGCCCCAGAGCGATGAAGTCATTGAGGTAAGGCTGCTCAAAAATGCCGCGCGGCAGGTGCAAGTCATCAAAGTAGCGTAACTCCTGCATAGCGGCCAGGTCTACGACAAAATCGCCGATCGCGGTCGCCGCCCGCGCCCCAAGGGTTCCCGTTTCAAAGATCCCAAACGGGAAGTTTTGCAGGGTAAAGTCACTGTCCGCGGGAATCTCGATCCAGGGTCGAGGGCTGCTATCAGGGGTAGGATACATGGGCATTCCAGATTGGAGGTGAGCGGATGGGGAGCCACCGGGCTATCCGTCAAAAATAGGGATTTTGACGGTGATATACGATAATCCTGGCGGCAGACCCTGCCTTTTCCCCTAAAATCCGGGACTGATCATGTTGAAGCCTGCCTCTGGCAAGTGGCTCACGAGCGGAATCAGGATGCGGGTAGCCAGCCCAAAGAGCAGCAGGTAGCCCCCGATGTCGGTCAGGGCGGTGATGAGGA
>RFHL01000649.1 GCA_003696875.1 Bacteroidota bacterium
CCATAGGCTCCGGCAGGCCTTCGGCCTGCGTATACATCGGCCAGGCCGAGAGTTCGCCAGGTGCGAGGAGCAGCGCCTGCAAGACCGCTGGTGATTCGGCGCCCAAAATGCCCAGATGGACACGTCCCCGCTCCAGGCCCCCTTCCGGGGCCCAGCCCGTGAGGGTCTCAATGCGGTCGGCGGCTACTGCCGCCGCCTGGGCCAGTTCAGCCTCCGAAGCCGCGCCTGGCGCGGCGGCCTCCAGGATCACCTCTTGAGCGGCCTCGGGCCGCAGCAGCTGGGTACAGCCGGCCAAGGTCAGCAAAGCCCAGATCCCAATCAAGCGTTTCATAGCGGTCGTTTTTCCCAAGATAGCTTTTGGGGCCAAAAAAGTCGCGTCCCGGCCCTGTCGGGCCGGGACGCGGTACCAGGAAAGAGAGCCCTTTTCCTAAAAGGCGTATCCCACCGTGATGCTGCTCCGGAAAAGCGGCCACAGCAAGCCCGGAATCCGAAAATCGGCGCTATTATCCCCGATGAGATCAATCCGCTTATTGGTGAAAGGGATGTTCTCCTCGATATAGGCATTCATTTCATCCTCAAAGGCCTGGATATCCTCGGGAAGGACATTCTGGGTCTGGAGGTCCCCATTGTGGCGCAGCCCAGCCAGGGCAGCACCACCGCCAGCATGCCACTCGACACTGACCTTGTCGGCGATCAGGAACTGAAAACCCAGTCCCAGCCCGCCGCCCAGACCGCGAAACCGAAAGCGGCTATCCAAATCTACGAGTTCCTGATCCGCCCCCTCGTAGAGGATATCGACGGTGGCACCGTAATGGAAATAGCGCACGAAGGGCGTCAGGAAAAAACCCGAAGGAGCTTTTCCGCCAAAATAGTAGCGGTAGCTGGGCGTGAGGGTAAAACCGCCAGCCCCCAGGTTGGAGAGGTTGAGCTCCCCGGTAGAATTTCCCCAATCGATCATTTCGGCAAGATTGCCATCAACCTCACGCCGAAACAGGCTATGAAGGTCGATCGAAAGAGAGCCGTTGTCGGAAATCACGCGCTCATACGTGAGGGCCAGGTTGCCCGCGGCGAGCTTGCCCGGGGCCAATTTGATCACGTTTTGCTGCGCCAGCAGGGGCAGGGTCGAAAAGCTGAGTATCAGGCCCAAGAGGATACGAAACATCTTTGGTATCATAAGAAAATGGTTGATGAATATGGGTAATAGAACGCGCGGAACACCTGAGCGTTGCTTGAATGACGTGAGAAAGTACACATGATAGGCGCTGCCGCCTGGCCCAGGCTCTCCGAGACCTGTCGTTATTAGGGGATTCCACGCTCAAATTAGGAAATCTCCCCTATATTTGAGGCTGATTTTCATCCTCCAACCTCAGCCCATGGCCATCATCAAAGCTTTTCGCGGCTACCGTCCCTTGCCCGAACTCGTGGCACGTATCGCCTCCCCTCCCTATGACGTCCTCAATTCCGATGAGGCTCGGGAAGAAGTCGCTGGCAATCCGCATTCCTTCCTGCACGTGGTGAAGCCCGAGGTAGACCTGCCCCGGGACCTGGACCCACATGATCCGCTGGTCTACGCCACCGCCCGCGACAACTTCACCCGCCTGCGGCGGGAGGGGGTTTTTTTCCAGGACGATACGCCCTGCCTCTACCTCTACCGGCAGGAGATGGACGGCAAGCGCCAGACCGGCATCGTAGCCGCCGCCGCCGTGAGCGACTACTTCGAGGGCCACATCAAGAAGCACGAACTCACCCGCCCCGACAAGGAAGAAGACCGCATGAACCATGTGCGCGTCGCCAATATGAATGCCGAGCCGGTTTTCTTTGCCTATCCCGGCGTGACGGGACTGGATGCCCTCATTGCCCAGTTGGAAGAGACCCTCTCCCCCGTCTACGACTTTGTCACCGAGGACGGCATCGGCCATACCTTCTGGGTGGTGGACGAACCGGCTACCATCGACCGCATCGTGCGCTACTTTGCCGAGGACATCCCCGCCACCTATGTGGCCGATGGCCACCACCGCACCGCTGCCGCGGCGCTGGTGGGACAAGAGCGCCAAAAGCAAAACCCGGCCCATACGGGCCAGGAGGATTACAACTACTTCCTCGCGGTCCATTTTCCCGACCACCAGCTACGCATCATCGACTACAACCGCGTGGTGCGCGACCTCAACGGCCACAGCGCCGAGGCCTTCCTGGCGGCTCTGGAAAAAAGCTTCGTCCTGAGTGCTCAGGATGCGACCTACAAGCCCGACCGCCTGCACACCTTTGGGATGTACCTGGACGGGACCTGGTACCGGCTGGAGGCCCGACCTGGCACCTACGACGACAACGACCCCATCGGGGTCCTGGACGTGACCATTCTTTCTGAGCAGGTCCTCGCACCGCTCCTGGGTATCACCGACCTGCGCCGCGATCAGCGCATCGACTTTGTAGGGGGGATCCGGGGCCTGGGCGAGCTGGAACGCCGCGTGGATAGCGGCGAGATGCGCGTCGCCTTTGCCTTGTATCCGGTGACCATGCAGCAACTCATGGACATTGCCGACAGCGGGGCCATCATGCCACCCAAGACCACCTGGTTTGAACCCAAGCTGCGCAGTGGGCTGGTGGTGCACGCCTTGGGCGAATTGGACCAATAACGGGAAACGCCGGGCCAACGCCCGGCGCTTTTCATATCTACCGGCCCCCTTTTTTCGTTAATGATCCTAAGGAGCATGTCGCCGCCTGGGCTCCCCCTGCTTATACCTTCACCTCCTTAGGTCCTATCCCATGAAATCCCCCCTCCGCGTCGGCCTCTGGCTGCTCGCCAGTCTTTCTGTTTCTATTCTTTTTGCCCAGCCGGCGAGCGACAGCACCGACCTCCTGGCCGAGGTCCTGCGTATGCAGGCTGAAATGCCCACCCCTGGCACCGATTTTCGGGCCGGGCACGCCACGCTGCGCCGCGGCGACAGCCTGACCCATACCACCGCCCAGGGGTACCGGGTACATCTCCCGCACCAGGGGCTGGTGCCCACGCCTACCGTGGCCGGAGAGTTGCTTTACGTGAGCGGCGGCTTTGGCAGCAAGCAATTCTTTGCCCTGGATGCCTATGACGGCCAGCTCCGCTGGGCCGTGGACCTGGATGACGATGGCCCCTCCACGGCCGTCGTCGCCGACGGCATGGTGGTTTTCAACACCGAATCTTGTACCATATTTGCCTTGGATGCCCAAACCGGTGAGCAAAAATGGGCCTGGTGGCTGGGCGATCCCCTCATGTCCACCCCCACCATCGCCAATGGGCTGGTAGTCACCGCCTACCCCGCCGGCGGGCGGGGCGGCGGCTTTTTCCCCCAGCAAAACGGCCTCGACTACCCCAATCAGATCCAGCAGCAGCTGCCAGCCAATATTGCCCCGGCCAGTGCGCCCGAAGGCGGGTATGACGGACCCTTACGCCCTACCCATATCCTGATCGCCCTGGACCTGCAGACCGGAGCCGTCCGCTGGCAACGCTGGATCGACGGGGATGTGATGTCGGCCCCGATCGCTGCCGACCAAGAGCTGCATGTGAGCACCTTTGCCGGAACCTATTACAAGATCGACCAACAAAGCGGTGAAATTCTCGCCGCGCGGGCGCAGCGGGCTACCTCAGCCCCGGTCGTCGTGGGCGATGAAGTGTACATGAGCCAGCGCGCCGACCTGGATGGCGAGGTCCGGGAAGCCGTGGCTGTTGTTCATCGGGCCAATCTGGCGATGAAAGGCCGGGGTCACACCCGCCAAGCCGCCTATCTGGACTACGAAG
>RFHL01000650.1 GCA_003696875.1 Bacteroidota bacterium
ACCTTCAACTGGGTAGATCATTGGGGGGAGGCAGGCAGCGGACTCGGCTGGGCGCTCGAGACAGCGGCCCCCGGCCTATATGCGCTGAGCCTACAGATTCAGAATCCGGATGGCCAGCTGCATCATTGGAAAGCACGCCTGGGCGCCCAACAGCTTGATGGCCAGGGTGCTGGGATGGAGGTGAAACTGGGGGGGCTTCGCCTGACGGCCGGGGCAGATACCCTATGGCTGTATCATCGTGGACCAGCCACGGCGCCTTCCCTGCGAGTCATGGGCCTCACTCTCAGCCGGCAATAGCAAAAGCCCCATCTCCCGGGGGAGATAGGGCCGTCGTAGGGTTATTTGTGTGGGCCTTATTTGCCCTCAGCGTTCAGGTCGCGATCGTCGAGCAGGGAAGCCTTCTCGACCAGTTGCAGAAACTCGCTGCGGTAGCCATTGGGGTCGTCGCCTTTGGCGTTGGTGGCGAGCTCCTTGACCATGGCGTAGGTACTTTCGCCTTTATAGTCGGAGTTGCGTAGCAGCATCCCGAAGGCCGCGACCGCGGCCGAGAAGCGGAAGTTGTCGCTGGTACGTACAAGAGGCGTCACCGTAGCTGCGAGGGACTGCTCTATGAGCTTGCTCACATCCCCATCCGGGTCCTTGTAGCGAAACTTAACGAAGAGCAGGTCCTGCTGCGAGCCATCGACCGGTACGGTCACGCTAAACTTGAGGCTGTCGATGCCGCGAATCTTGGTGGAGGCCCCAACGGGCACCACTTCATAGATAGCCGTAACAGAATGCCCGGCGCCTAGTTCGCCGGCGTCCTTGGTGTCGTCGTTGAAATCCTCGGCAGCCAGCAGGCGGTTTTCATAGCCGATCAGGCGATAGCCCTTGACGATGGCCGGGTTAAATTCTACCTGAATCTTAACGTCCTTGGCGATGGTGAAGAGGGTCCCCCCCATTTCGCTTACCAGGACCTTCTTGGCCTCCAGGATGTTGTCGATATAGGCGTAGTTGCCATTGCCCTTGTTGGAGAGTTGCTCCATCTTGCTGTCCTGATAGTTGCCCGTACCAAAGCCCAAGACAGAGAGGAATACGCCTTCTTCCCGCTTCTCCTCAATCATGCGCACCAGCTCGCCCTGGCTGGAGGGGCCTACGTTGAAATCCCCGTCGGTGGCCAGAATGATGCGGTTGTTCCCATCAGGGATGAAGTGCTCCTGCGCGATCTTGTAGGCCAATTGAATGCCCTCGCCCCCGGCGGTCGAGCCGCCGGCGGAGAGGTCTTCCAGTGCGGCCAGGATCTCGGCCTGCTGATCCCCACGGGTCGAAGGCAGGACTACGCCTGCTGCTCCGGCGTAGACCACGATGGCGACGCGGTCTTTTTCGTCCAACTGCTCTACCAGCA
The DNA here is from genome assembly GCA_003696875.1 of Bacteroidota bacterium. Lineage (GTDB taxonomy): Bacteria > Bacteroidota > Bacteroidia > J057 > J057 > RFHL01. The sequence goes on from RFHL01000650.1 coordinate 1,385, forward strand.
GGCGGAAGGCCGACTTGAGCAAGGGCAGCTTATTGGGATCGTCCATTGAGCCCGACACATCAAACAGGAAGACGAGGTTGCTCGGGGGGAGGTCAGCGGCGGGCAGGTCTTTGCCCTGCAGGCCGATGTGAACCAGATAGTGCTCCTGATTCCAGGGGCAGACGCCGAGCTCGGTGGTGATGGAGAAGGGGTCGCTCCCTTCAGGCTGCGGATAGTCGTAGTCAAAATAGTTGATCATCTCCTCAATGCGTACCGCATCGGGATAAGGCATGCGGCTTTCGTTCAGAAAGCGGCGCACATTGGCATAAGAAGCGGCATCGACGTCGATGGCAAAGGTTGAGAGGGGATTGACTTTGGGGGAAAGGAAGGCGTTTTCGTAGATGCGATCGTACTCCTCCCGGTTGAAATCTTCGGCCCCTTCACCGGCATCCATGCCGGGCATGGGTTCGGCCATTTCACCGGCGGGGAGAGGGGCCTCCATATCCTTCATGACCATGCGGGGGGCTGGGGCGTACTGATGCTCGGCATAGCCTACCTGCCGATTTTGGCAGGCGGAAAGGAGGACCAGCAGGGCAAGGACAAAGCTCGAGGAAAGCGCAAGTTGCTTGCGGGACATAATGTGAATCTTGGGTGTGAAGCGAAAAGGGAAGGAGGTTGGATCGCAGGCCGGGGCCCATACCCAACAGATGGCCTGAGCGGACCATTTCCACAAAAAACGCTGCTTTCTCCTCCATTATTCTCCCCCACAGGCTGCGCCGATGGGCGCGCCATCGGGTAGCGGGATCGCCGGTAGGGGCGTCACCGTCTCAGGCTCCCGCCAAAAGGCGGCGAGGCGGTTCTGGCACCAAAGGAGGTGCGCGGCATAGGCGTCCAGCTTCTTGTTGGTGCCCTGGGCGGCCATCATGTCCTCATGGAGCATCTGCAGACTCAGCTGGGCCAGCGCCTGTGCCTGTCCGGAGGCATCAGGAGATTGGCTAAGATGGAGCAGATGTTCCAGATGCCGCTTTTGTACCACCCGGCGGAGCTCGTCTTCGAGTTTGTTGCCCTGGGCGGGGCGCGCCCAAAGGTCATCCTGCAGCTGCTGCAGCAGCCCATCGAGTCCAGGCAGTCGCCGGTTACGGGCCTGCTGCTCGACGAGCCGGTTGGCGCGCTGGGGATGCAGCAGCAGGGCCAGGGTATGATCTGCGGCGGCCTCAGCTACCGCAAGCGGATCCAGGGTAAAGCCGGTGCGGTTGGGGAAGCTTTCCCGGCCCCGGGGGTAGCCCGGGGGGCGGGGCGGGATGAGCTCCAGGATGTGGTCCGGTATCGCCAATACCCGGGGCGAAAGGGTCTCGATCATTGCGTCTAAAGCCGCTTTTTGGGATCGGGCATCCACCGGAACGGGTCCGGTCTGCCCATCCCCTCGCACCTGCTAGGTGTAGGCGACGCCCCCGATGACCTTGGCTGCCGCCTCGACCTGATAGCGGTGCATGTAATAGAGCGGTACCAGCACCTCTTCCAGGGTCGCCATGGGCGCCCCGGGAGGGATCTGCGCCGCCCCAAAATCGGCGAGGGCTCGCTCCCGCAATTCCAGCAAGCGCGTAAGTTCCTCGCTGGCGTCGGTACCATTGTCCCAGAGATGGGTATGGGGGTGGGCGCTGCCCGCCGGCCGGGCGTCCGCGTCGGTAAGGAAGGCGAGGCCCATGGCCTCGGTTTCGGCCAGGATCTCCTGCAAGGCGATCTGCCCGCTGACGCCTGTCGGCACCGGCTGGTAGCCGTAGACGATGGCCCGCTTGTCCCAGCCCCCGATGCCGGTAGCATAAGCTGCCTCAAAGTCGGGGCCCGATCGGCTCCAGTCGATCCGGGGGTGTGGATAGTCCATGACGGAGGCCCGGTCTTGCGTGCTGGCGACGTAGTTGTGCACCAGGCCCAGCGTATGCCCTACCTCATGGGCGGCGAGCTGCCGCAGACGGGCCAGGGCCATGGCTTCCAGACGGGGGTCGGGGGTGTTGCCCTCGCGATAGGCCGCGAGCAATCCCTGAGCG
>RFHL01000651.1 GCA_003696875.1 Bacteroidota bacterium
CTTTTGATGTGGCCGAGTACCGGCAGCATTGGTACGAAACCTCCTGGCTGCTCGACCGTCATCAGACCACGCCTGCGCTGGCCGATGCGCGCTACGAAGGTTACGCTTCGCAGCCGTTGCACTATGCATTCCCGGCGGATTTTTCGGGCAAAAAACCGGCTCGTCCCACCAAGCGCCCCAAGGCCGCTGTGCTGCGCGAGAAGGGTAGCAATTCCGAGCGCGAGCTCGCCAATGCACTCTATCTGGCGGGTTTTGACGTCAAGGATGTGCACATGACCGACCTGATCTCAGGGCGTGAGACCCTGGAAGAGGTGCGCTTCCTGGGGGCAGTAGGCGGCTTCTCCAACTCCGATGTGCTGGGCTCGGCCAAGGGCTGGGCGGGTTCCTTTTTGTACAATGAAAAGGCCAAAACGGCTCTGGAGGGCTTTTTTGCCCGCGAGGACGTGCTCTCCATCGGTATTTGCAACGGTTGCCAGCTCTTTATGGAGCTGAACCTGATCAATCCTGAACACCGGCAGCAGAGCTTTATGCACCACAATGACTCCGGCAAGCACGAGAGCGCCTTCACCTCGGTGGAGATTCTGCCCAATCACTCGGTGATGATGCAGGGGATGGTCGGGGCCCGGCTAGGCATCTGGATTTCGCATGGAGAAGGCAAATTCTATTTGCCTGAACCTGAAGCGGCTTACCACATCGTAGCCAAGTATGGCTACGAGGCGTATCCTGCCAACCCCAACGGCAGCGCCTACAACACCGCGATGCTCGCCAGCGCCGATGGTCGCCATCTGGCGACCATGCCCCACCTGGAGCGCTCTACCTTCCCATGGAACTGGGCACATTACCCTAAGGGGCGGCAGGATGAGGTCTCGCCCTGGCTGGAGGCCTTTGTGGCGGCGCGGGAGTGGATGTAAAGGAGGGCCGGAAACCGGTGGTTTCTATTTGGGGCCTCCAAGGACGGCGCCGCTTTCGCCAACAAAGTGTCCTGATTCATTTAAAAAAGAAGTCGGCTTATGCTTGAGCCGACCTCTTTTTTGGGGCAAGGGCTTATACGCCTTGTGGATAACGTGAGTTTTGGATAAAAATCGCTTTGAATGGCTCCCATCGATGATTGTCATGCTGAGCGAAGCAAAGCATCTCATGTGTCCTATCAGATCCTTCACGGGCGCCCTTCGGGCTAGCTCAGGACGACATTCAAACACGTGATAAACAGGCGATTAGAGAACAGTCTTTCTCCGCTTATCCAAAACTCACGGTAGGTTATGCACAAAGTCGCTGCCCATGCAGCGACTTTGTGTTTTTTCTATCCCTCCATCATCTCCCGGAGGGAGTAATCCAGCCGGGCTTGCGCATCCGGCATGGAGCCGAAAATGGATTTCTGTACGATGCCTTCGGCGTCGATCAGCACCCAGTGGGGGGTGCCCTCGGCCTGGTAGGCATGGAAGGTCTGGTTTCCCTCATCGATCCAGATGGGGTAGGGGATGCGCAGCAACTGCCGTACGCCCTCGATTTGGGCCGGGCTGTACTTGAGCCCGTCGATGCTGGTGTGGATGGCCGCGAGTTGCACCTCCGGATACACCTTCCGGACATTGAGGGAGAGGGGGATCGCCCGGCTCTTGCAGCCGGGGCAGCCCACACTGAAAAACAACAGCAGCAAAGGCCGGCCTTTCAGGTCGATGGGGTGGGCGGGGGGCGCTTCGTCCAGCGCCCGCAGGTGCCAGCGAGGAGCGGCTTGGCCGATCAGAGACATAAGGTGCGCTTGATGTGCCAGGTTCGTAGGGTTTAACATACAGAGTAGAAAGAAATAGCCTCCGGTAACTTCCCCACTTCCCCACTTCCCCACTTCCCCATTTGCCGGATCACTTCTTGCCGCTACTCAACAGGCTTATCCACCACCGGGCGGTTTTCGCGATTGGCGAGTTCCCAGGCGGTATGGAAAACCAGGCGCGCCACCTTGGCGGCTTTTTCGTACTCAATCTTGTCGGGGGTGTCGGTGGGCTGGTGATAGTCCTCGTGGGTGCCATTGAAGTAGAAGATCACCGGTATGCCGTGCTTGGCAAAGTTGTAGTGGTCGCTGCGGGAATAGAAGCGGTTGGGGTCGTCCTTGGCATTATAGGTGTAGTCGAGGCGCAGCCGGGTGTAGCGGGCGTTGACCGACTCGTGGAGGTCGTGCAGCTCGGAGCTCAGGCGATCGGCCCCAATGACGTAGATGTAATTGAGCGAATCGGGATGGCCGTAGTAGGGCGAGCCGATGCGGCCGATCATGTCGATGTTGAGGTTGGTGACGGTCTGCTCCAGGGGGTATACCGGGTGGTCGGAATAGAATTCTGAGCCGAGCAGGCCTTTTTCCTCGCCGGAGACGGTCATGAAGAGCATGCTGCGACGCGGGCGGTAGCCCGCGTCGGCCGCCATTGCGAAGGCCTGCGCGACCTCCAGGACGCCCGAGGTACCCGAGGCGTCGTCATCGGCGCCATTGTTGATCTGTCCGTTGCTGCGCATCCCGATGTGGTCGTAGTGCCCGGTCACGACGATGAGTTCGTCTTTCTTGTCGGTGCCCTCCAGATAGGCCAGCACATTGCTGGTGGGGGTCAGTTGCCGCTGGATGGCGGCAGTGAGAGAGAAATCGACCTTTTTCCAGCGCAGTTTGGCCGGGGTAGCATCAGCCGCCAGATCGGCGTGCAGGCTGTTGCGTTCGCTCTTGCCCGCCTGGAGCAGGGCTTCGCCCATGCTTTCGGAGAGGTAGAGGATGGGAAAAACGGCGGGATCGCCGTCGGTGATGCTGGTGGAGACCCGCCGCTGCCAGCGGGCGATGGGCTGGAAGACAGAGTCGGGCAGCAGAATGAGCGCCGCTTTGGCGCCCCGGGCTTCTAAGGCGGCGCCCCGGTCGCCCCAGGTCTTGAGCTGGTTGATCATGCGCGCTTCCTGCGGTCCCTCGGGATCGCCGGCGAGGATGACGGCGATGCGGTCCTGCAGCTTGACCTTGGCCAGATTGTCGTACCCTTCGCGCTGGATGCCGTAACCGGCAAAGACCAGGTTTCCGCTCAGCGCATCGGGCAAGGTGCCCGAGCGGGCAAAAAAGTCCTGCCCGTAGGCATAGGTCTCGCCGTCGAGCTGAATGCTGCAGGAGTCGATCTCGGTGCGGGAC
>RFHL01000652.1 GCA_003696875.1 Bacteroidota bacterium
ATCGCCTGCGGCGGGGGGACCCCCTGCTTTGGTGACAACATGGCGCACCTGCGGCGCCATGGCCACACCATCTACCTGCGGCCCGACACCGACGAACTGATCGCGCGCCTACGGCGCGACCGGCGGCACCGCCCTCTGCTGCGCGACATCCCCGAGCCCTGGCTCGATGATCATATCCGGCAAATGTTGGCCGGCCGCGAACCCTTTTACCAACAAGCCCACCATACGCTCACCACGAATACCTCAGCCCCGAAGCGCCTGATTGACTACCTCCAGCGGCTATCTCCGTCGGCAGAATAGGTCACTTCCTATCCCTCTCATTGGCAGAGCTTAGCCACAATGCGTATCTTTGCCGGGTCAGGAACACGCGCCACGGATTTTCCTTCGCCTTCTGCTGACCAAGCGGCTGCTTCTGCCCCGGTCAGATATGCCTTTCCTTTGCACCTATGGGTCGAAATGCTATTCTTCATCGCCTGGGTATCCTCAGGTCCCAACTCATCTATTACGGCAAGCCCTTCAACCGCCGCCGCCTGATGCGCTTCTACCGCGACTTTGTGCAGCCGGGAGACCTGTGCTTTGATGTAGGGGCTCATCTGGGTAACCGCACTGACGCCTGGCTGCGTCTTGGGGCCAGGGTGTTGGCAGTAGACCCACAACCCGCCTGTATGGCCTATCTCAAGCGCCGATTTGGCCGGCACCCGCAAGTGACCCTGGTAGAGGCCGCCATCTCGGATCAGCCCGGCGAACAAAACCTGCAAGTGAGCCAGCTCACCCCCACCATCACCACCCTGGCCGGCCAGGAATGGCAGCAGGCCATTCAGGAAAAAAGCTCCTTCCGCGTGTCCTGGGACTACGAAGTGCGTGTCCCGGTCTATACCCTGGACCAGCTGATTGCGCAGCACGGCCTTCCCGCTTTTTGCAAAATAGATGTGGAAGACCTGGAATTGCCGGTTTTACAGGGCCTTTCCCAGCCCCTACCGGCCCTTTCCTTCGAATACTTTTCCCCCACCATCGACCGGGCGATCCAGTGTATCGAACAATTGGAGACCCTCGGAAATTATACCTACAACTGGTCCTTTGGCGAGTCCCAGCGTATGCAACGCGAGACCTGGCTGCCGGCCGCGGAAATGATCCGCATCTTTCAGGCCTACACGCCCGACGACCGTTCCGGTGATGTATATGCCCGGCTAGCTTCCTAGCCTTGTTTTTCCCTCAACCCTTCCCAGGATGAACCGACTAGCAGAGACCGTATTGCCTACCCGTTGGGGCGTTTTCCGCATGTTTGCCTACACCAACAAGCCCGAGGAAATGCCTCACCTGGCTCTGGTGCACGGCGATCCGGAGCAGCTGGACCCCGCCTGTGTCCGGGTGCACTCCGAGTGCATGACTGGCGATGTGTTTGGCTCCGTGCGCTGTGACTGTGGCGAACAGCTCGACGCCGCCATGAAAGAGATTGCCCAGCACGGCGGTGTGCTGCTCTACCTCCGGCAGGAAGGCCGCGGCATCGGCCTCGTCAACAAGATGCACGCCTATAATCTGCAGGACCAGGGCCTGGACACCGCCGCCGCCAATACCGAACTCGGCTTCGGGGTCGATGAGCGGGAATTTGGTATTGCCATCGCCATGCTGGAGGATCTGGGCATCAAGCGCATCCGGCTCATGACCAACAATCCGGAGAAGCTCGCCGCCTTTGATGGTAGCCCCGTTACCGTCGTGGAGCGGGTCCCGCTCCAGATTCCTCCCCGGCAGGAAAACCGCTTTTACCTCCAAACCAAGCAGCAGGTCATGGGCCACCTCCTGGACGTGCTGCCCAACCACAATGGCAAGCACCACTGATGCCCGCCGAACGCCCTCATACCGAAGCGAACATTTGGGAAGCGCTGCTCCTCCTGGCTAAGACGCTTTCCTCCCACGGGGATCCCGTTCCACAGGCCGCCATCGCCTGGGAGCCGGAACCCACCGTGTGGCTGGGCGACCTGCCCGATCCCCTCCCCCCGGCGGCGCTGGGCATCCGCTGGGATGCCCCCACCGCGCCCCTCACCGGAGCTTGGGCCGGGCCAGCCCACAAGTTTTCCCTCCACTGGTATCAGACGGGTACCCTCGACGCCGCCACCCGGCATTTCCTTGACCAATACCTGCCCTACGCGCTCCTCCACCGCGAAGCCCATGTGCAAGGCCGGGCCATGGCCATTTCCCATTTTGCCCAATCCCTGGATGGCAAAATCGCCACCGGCAGCGGGGACTCCCGCTGGATCGGCAACGACGAAAACCTCATCCATGCCCACCGCATGCGCGCGCTCTGCGACGGCATCATGATCGGGACCCGCACCCTGCAGTCCGATCAGCCGTCCCTCACGGTGCGGCTCGTCCCAGGCGAAAATCCCCGGCGGGTGGTCATCACGTCCTCGGCCCGGGACTTCTCCAGCCTCTTTGCCGCCTGTCCCGAACCCGTCCTGGTGATCGGCACCGGCGAGCGCGTGCTGGGCCAGAACCTCGAATACCAGCAGCTCGACGCCCCCGAGGGGCGCATCGCCTGCCATGACATCCTGCGCTGCCTCTACGAGCGTGGCATCTGCTCAGTCTACATCGAAGGTGGAGCCGAGACCACCTCCAATTTCCTGCGCGAGCGCGCCCTGGACGTGGTACAGCTGCACCTTTCTCCGCTCCTCTTCGGATCTGGCATCAGTGGCATCCGCCTGCCCGGCATCGAAGAAGTCCGCGAGGCTGTTGCCTTTGAGCCCTTCACCTTCCTGACCGTGGGCGATACCGTGATGTTTGTCGGTGAACCCCGTCCCCATGCCTGAGCTTGCCCACGCCTGCTGGCACCTTGATGCCCAAACCTCTGCAATCCAGCCCGAGCCCCTGCCCGATCTGACAGCCGGGCAGCTACGCCTGCGGGCCCGCTATTCCCTGATCAGCGCCGGCACCGAAAGACTGGTGGCCCGGGGCGAAGTCCCCGCAGAGATCGCGGGCGACATGGGGGTCCCCTTCATGGGGGGGGCTTTCCCCTTCCCCATCAAATACGGCTACTCCCTCGTGGCCGAAATCGAAGCCCCCGCCCCGCAAGCGGGGCAGCTGGTGCACCTGCTGCATCCGCATCAGGACCGCCTGCAGGTACCCGCCGGGGCGGTATTTCCCGTGCCTGCGGGGGTCCCGGCCCGCCGCGCCGTGCTGGCCAGCAACCTGGAGACTGCCCTCAACGCCCTCTGGGACAGCGGCCTGAGCCTGGGCGACCGCGCTCTGGTGGTGGGCTACGGCCTCATCGGGGCCCTCGTCGCCCGTCTGCTGCAGCGCCTGCCTGCGGTTGAGGTCGTGGTACAGGAGCCCGATGCCCATCGCCGCGCCCTGGCGGAGGCACAAGGCCTGGCCGTACAGGCAGGCCCCGGAGCTCAGCGATTTGACTACGCCTTTCACACCAGCGCCAGCGCCGGCGGCCTGCAGGCCGCCATTGATCAGACGGCATTTGAAGGGACCATCGTGGAGATGAGCTGGTATGGCACGCGCAGCGTGCCGGTGGCCCTGGGAGGCAGCTTTCACAGCCAGCGCAAGCGGCTGATCTCTTCGCAAGTCTCGCAGCTGCCCGCCGGCCGGCGGGGGCGCTGGGACTATCGCCGCCGCAAGGCGGCGGTTTTTGCCCTGCTTCAAGACTCTGCTTTCGACGCCCTGCTCACCGATGAGGTGCCCTTCGCCGGGCTACCGGATTTCTTCCAAAACCTCCGGCAGGGGACAGCGGGCGGTTTTGCCTGGACGGTGCGGTATGCGTAGGGCCAGGAAGGGTCGAGGGTTCGAAGTACTGGGTTCAAAGTAGGTACATCTTCATTGGCCATCTTAGCCATTGTCTTCGTGAGCAGGGCCATCCGTGTCGCCGCTCAGTCCTCTCCTCCCCTCACCGCTTCTGACCAGCCAACGCCATCCGCGTACCAAGCAAACCGATCACCACAAAGCTGAGGAAATACAGCACATCGCGGGTATCGATCACGCCGCGGGCGATGCTGTCGTAGTGCGAGAGGATGCTGAAACTCAGCAGAAAAGTGTTGATGTCGTTGAGAACCTTGATGCCGGCCATGAGCTCCAGGGCCAGATAGAAAAAGGCACAAAGGGCTGCCCCCAGCACAAAAGCGATGATCTGGTTGCTGGTGAGGGCCGAGGTAAACATCCCGATGGCGGCAAAGATGGCCCCCACCCCAAAGAGGCCGAGGTATGCGCCCCAGGTGGCGCCGTGGTCCACATCCGAGGCACAAAAGAAGCAGCCCTCTGGCGTGCTCAGGGCATGCACAGCAGCATAATTCACCATCGACACCAGCAGGCACAGGCCTACCAATAGCAACACCGCCAGGTATTTGCCGGTGATGATCTGCCAGTCGGTCAGGGGCTTGGTCGCCAGAAACTCGATGGTACCGCTGCGAAACTCGTCGGAAAAGGCGCGCATCGTAAGCGCCGGAATCAGCAGCAGAAACAGCAGCGGACCCGAACCAAAGAGGTTGTCCAGATTGGCAAAGCCCGTCACGAAGACGTTGGGGTCCGTAAAGAGGAAGCCAAACTCAAAGACCCACATAAACATGCCGGTCCCGACCAGAAACATCCCCAGCACCACGTAGGCGATAGGCGAGTTAAAGAGACCAGCACTTTCTTTCCGGAAGATGGTGAGGATGTTGTTCATGATAGAATCGGGAATCGAGAGTCGAGAAGCGAGACAAGCCGCGTAGGCCCTTCCGGGCCGGTCTCAGGTCTCGCCTCTAGCCATCTCACTTATAAAAAAAGGCCTTTCTTCTGAATGTGCTCATACACCGCATCGGGCACCACATAGCGGTAAGATTTACCGCTTTGGATCAGACCGCGGATGTAGGAAGCCGAGATATTGAGCAGCGGGGCCTCAAAGAAGTGCACCCGCTCATGCGCATCATAGGGACTCGCCGCGGCCCCCTGCCGCGGGTACACATAGAGATCATAGTACTTCAGGATCGCCTCATGGTTTTTCCACTTGTGCAGATACTGCAGATTGTCCTGCCCCATGATGAGCGAGAAGGTATAGGACCGATAGCGGTCCCGCAGATGCGTGAGGGTATCGATGGTGTAGGAGGGCCGGGGCAGGGCAAACTCCACATTGGAGGCCAGGAACTCCGGGCGGTCATCGACCGCGAGCTCAGCCAGCCGCAGGCGGTCCACCTCCGCAAGGAGGTTTTTCTTTTCCTTGAAGGGGTTTTGCGGCGACACCACAAACCACACCCGATCCACAGGGGTATCGTTCAGCGCAGTCTGCGCCAGGATCAGGTGTCCCACATGGATGGGATTGAACGAACCAAAAAACAAGCCGACATGCATAGGCAGGGGATCAAAGCCAGGACGAAGGTACGGCATCCTGTGGGCATGGCCAAGGGCGTTTTATTTGGGGAGGGCGTGCCCCCCGTGCCGCGCCTACGCGCGTCCCGGGGGTCAGGCTCCTCCGGGCTCGCTGTCGCTCGGTCCTCCGGACCAGGCCCTCCGGAGCCTTCACGCCGCCGCAAGGCCATCCCTACCAGAAATTTCTTACCTTTGCCCCAGCCCCAAAAGCGGGCCCAAATCCCTATGGAATTCCCCTCCCGCGCCATCGAGAATGCCGTCAACGAGCTGGCCAGCCTGCCCGGCATCGGCCGCAAGACCGCCCTGCGGCTGGCCCTGCATCTGCTCAAGCAGAGCGAGGCCGATACCGAGCGCCTCGGCACCTCCCTCATCGAACTCCGCAAAAACATCCGCTACTGCCGCCACTGCGGCAACATCTCTGACGAGGAAGTCTGCAAGATCTGCAGCAACCCCCGGCGCGACGCCAGCCTCGTCTGTGTGGTCGAGGACACCAAGGACGTCATCGCCCTGGAGAGCACCCATCAGTTTCAGGGGCGCTATCACGTCCTCGGCGGCCTCATCAACCCGCTCCAGGGCATCGGGCCGTCTATGCTCAACATCGCTCCCCTGGTGGAGCGGGTCCGGGTCGACGAGGTCAAGGAAGTGATTTTCGCTTTCAGCGCCAACATCGAGGGCGATACCACCGCCTTCTACCTCTCCAAGCAGCTCGCCCCCACCGGCGTGCACATCTCCAGCATCGCCCGGGGCATCCCGGTGGGCACCGACCTTGAGTTCACCGACGAGATCACCCTCGCCCGCTCCCTCATCAACCGTACCCGCCTCGCCACTCCCGACGCGGACTGACCGCCTGTAAGCCCGTGCCCGCCCCCACCCCCGATACGCCGCTGGACCTCTCGGTCATCATCGTCAACTACAACGTCCGGCACTTCCTGGAGCAGTGTCTCCTCTCCGTCGAGCGGGCCCTTGAGGCAGTAAACGGCGAGATCATCGTAGTGGACAATGCCTCCAGAGACGACAGCGTCGCCATGGTCCGGGCGCGCTTCGGGGAGCGCGTGCGCCTCCTCGCCAATGCCGACAACCCCGGCTTCTCCCGCGCCAACAACCAGGGCATCGCCCTCGCCCGCGGACGCCACATCCTCCTGCTCAATCCCGATACCCTCGTCGCCCCGGACACCTTCCGGATCTGCCTCGACTTCATGGACGCCCATCCCGAGGCCGGAGCCCTCGGTGTGCAGATGATCGACGGCCACGGCCATTTTCTCCCCGAGTCCAAGCGCGCCCTGCCTACGCCGGCGGTGTCTTTCTATAAAATATTTGGCCTGGCCAGCCTCTTTCCCCGCAGCCACCGCTTCGGGCAGTACCACCTCAGCTACCTGGACAAGGATCAGGATCACGAGATCGAGATTCTCTCCGGGGCCTTCATGTGGCTTCGCAAGGAAACGCTCGACAAGATCGGCCTGCTCGACGAGACCTTCTTCATGTACGGCGAGGACATCGACCTCTCCTACCGTGTGTTGCTAGGCGGCTACAAAAATTACTACCTGGCCCGCACCCGCATCCTCCACTACAAGGGCGAGAGCACCAAGAAGGGTAGCCTGAACTACGTGCGGGTCTTCTACCAGGCCATGATCATTTTCGCCGAAAAGCACTTCGGCGGTCGCCGCAAGCAGGTCTTCATCGCTGCCATCCGGCTGGCGGTCTATTTCCGGGCGCTGCTCGCCATCCTGCGCCGGCTGGCGCAGCGGCTCAGCTTTCCGCTCCTGGAGGGCGGCCTGATCTACGCCACCATGTACGGCATCCAGGCCTACTGGGAGCACTACGTCAAGTACATTGAGGGCGGGGCCTATCCGGCGGCGCTCACCCAGGTGTACATGCCCGTCTACACCCTCATCTTCGTAGGCCTGCTCTGGCTGGCTGGGGCTTACCGCCGCCCCTTCCGGCTGCAGCCGCTGGTGCTCGCCCCGGTGGGCGGCTTCATCGCCATCGCCACGGGCACCTACATGTTTCC
>RFHL01000653.1 GCA_003696875.1 Bacteroidota bacterium
ATGCCAACCCCCGGGCTTCGGCCGCAAAGTTGGGGCCCTGATCCAGGTGGTTGTACTTGAGAAAAAACGTTCCCCTTCCGGTCTCCAGACACCGGCCGTTGTGGATACAGCCGCCACCTACCGCCGATACTTTGTAGATGGAAGCGCCCAGTTCCGTGCTGAGCGCCTGCTTGAGGGCTTCGGGGAGAATCATGGGACAAATATACGCAGATTGCGGCAGGAGCGCGGGACGAGATTTCTAGCCGCTTCAGGCCTGCTAATGGTTCAGGATCAAAATTCCCCTCTGTATCCGGGGCGTCGAACGCCTGCCTCTAGTGCTCTATCAAGTCCCGGATGATGGGTGATCGCTGCATCTTTTTCCGCATCTCTGCGTTGAAAAATGCCTCGTTTGGCCCGCCAAACTCGGATTTTTCGCCTTGATCTGCGAAAAAATCTGCGACCGCTTTCCCGTCATTTTTCACTTGACAGAGCACTAGCGGGTGAGGCGTTTAATCAGCGCCGCATGCTTCGGGTAAGCGGCCTGCAAGGCCGCGCGCGCCCCCAGCTCAAAGTCGGCAAAATCAAAGCCGGGGGCCATGGTGCAGCCGGTGAGGGCAAAGCCGCCGGGCGTCTCGGCGGCAAACCAGGTGCCCCGGGGTACCAGGAGCTGAAAGGCCATCCCGGCCCCGGGATCGGGGCCCAGGCGGAGATGTGCCAACTCACCCCCGGGCTGGATTACCCAAAGGTCGACCGGGACCGTCCCGGTGTAGTAATGCCAGAGCTCATCGGTTTGCAGCCGATGAAAGGCCGAGAATCCGGCTTCGGTGAGCAGGAAATAGATGCCCGTGCCTGCGGCACGGGCCTGCTCGTAGCGGGCCGGCAGGCCCGCTGGCATCAGCTGTTCATCCGACTGGTATACCTGGCGGAAATAGCCCCCTTCCGGGTGACCGCTCAGGTCCAACTGCTCAATCCAATAGGCCGCATCCTGCATTAGCTTGCTGCTGAGGTTTTGCCCATCAGCCGGCGTACCACCCCTTCCAGGGTCAGGCCCTGGATCAGCAGGGAGCAAAGGACCACCACGTAGGTGATCGCCACCAGAAGGGGCTTCTCCATCCCCGGGTCCAGCGAGAGGGCCAGGGCAATGGAAATCCCGCCCCGCAAGCCGCCCCAGGTCATAATCTGCAGGGTGTTGGGCTCAAAGCTTTTCCGAAACCCAAAAGCCACCGAAGGGGTGGCCAGGGCCAGGTAGCGCACGCCGATGGTGATTAGGGCTGCCAGCAGACCGATAAAAAAGTAGGAAAGATTAAAGGTGATGATGAGGACTTCCAGTCCGATCAGAACAAAGAGGATGGCGTTGAGCACTTCATCCAGCATCTCCCAAAACTTATTGATATAGCTCGCCGTGACGTCGGACATGCTGCCACGATGGGCCGTATTGCCCAAAAAGAGGCCTGCCACCACGACGGCCAACGGCCCTGAGAGATGCAGGATCTGGGCGATGCTGTAACCGCCTGTCACAATGGCGAGGGTGATGAGCACCTCGGTCGGGTAGTGGTCGATGCGCTTCATGAATTGAAATCCGGCGTAGCCCAGCACCAGCCCCAGGGCGATGCCGCCCAGGACCTCCTGCGCCAGCAGGCCCAGCACAAAGCTCGCCCCGACCTGGTCGGCCCCGGGCCGGGCCACCTGCAGCACGGAAAGAAAGACCACCACCCCGATGCCGTCGTTGAAAAGCGATTCACCGGTGATCTTGGCTTCGATGGTCTTGGGGACACCAGCCTTCTTCAGGATGCTCATGACCGCAATGGGATCAGTGGGGGAGATCAGCGCCCCGAAGAGCAGGCAGTAGATGAAGTCGATCGGCTGGCCGATCAGCTGCAGGACGTAAAAAAGGAGCCCTCCGATGACAAAGGTTGAGATGGTTACCCCCAGGGTAGCAAAGGTGAGGATAGGAGCGAGGACTTTTTTCAGCAGGGAAAAATCCGTGTGCAAGGCCCCCGCAAAGAGCAGGAAGCTCAGCATGACGTCGAGGACGACCTCCGAAAAATTGATGGAGGTGAGTTGCTGCTCCACCAACTGGTAAAAAGCGGGGGACAGCGCGCCCAGGGCGAGCACCAGGATGGATGTGCCAAAGCCGGCAATCATGAGGGCGATGCCGGTGGGGAGGCGGAAAAATCGCTGGTTGACAAAGGCGAATACAGCCGAGATGACCAGAATAAATGAGAAAGTATGGAACAATTCCATGGGGTGCAGTTAAGGAAAAACGCCAAACACAAGGAAGCAGCCAATGTGGGGATAAAGATAGGCGACAATCGCCGGAGAAAAAACCTGAGGTGGCAACGGTGTCCTGCCTTTGGGGCGGGATGGTTTATTCGATCGAAAAGCCGAGCTTTTCGATTTCGGGCAGCCTCCCATACTGGTTGCTCTGTTTTCAAACATTAGTCATTATGCTCCGAACTCTGCTTTTCTGGACCCTTCTCATGCTGGTCGCATTACCCATCTCCGCCCAGCCCCAACTGGATTACAGCCAGCCCTTTGTCTGCACCTCTCAGTTGGGCTTCCGTACCGGAAGCCTCAAGACGGTGACGCTCTATGGTGGCCAGCTTACGGATAGCCTGCCCATCCAGATTCCATTTTTCATCCAGCCCATCGGCAACCGCCAACAGCGTGAGCGGCCCATCCCCGCTGCCTGGGACGTTCCTGGCAACGTTTTCCGTTATCCCATCAACATCGGCACCGGCCCGTATCGGGCCGGCAGCGATCCCAACAACCTGTCGGGCGGGGCCCGCTACCAGGGCGAGCTGCGCCGGATAGACACCCGCTGGGGCCCCTGCTGGCGGGGAGACTTCACCGAGTTTCAGGAGACGGGTTTTTACCAGATCGAAACCGAGTACGGGTTTACGGTCCCCTTTGTTGTGGAACCCTTCCCCTATGAAAGACTGGAACGTGGCTACCTGGAGTATCTCTATGCCCAGCGTTCAGGCGTCGAGATCCCGGGCGTGCGGCCTGCCGAAAACGCGGACGATGCCCGCCTCTTTGAAGACGAGCAGATCTATCTGCCCGTCGCCGGCGGCTGGAATGACGCCGGGGATTTTCGCAAATGGTTGTTTCTCACCCTCCCCAACCTGGAAGCCCTGGCCCAACTGGCAACCAGCGGGCATCCCGCTTTTCGGGAAGCTGCGCTTGCTGAGATGCGCTGGGGCAATGCCTACTTTCACCACATGATCAGCGATGCGGGGCAGGTGTACGAAGATGTGGGGGGTGGGGTCCACCGTGGGGCGGGCGACCTTGCCGACTGGTGGAATGAGAACCATCCGGGTGTGACCGCCGCGGGTGATCACGGGGTGGACAACATCCCTATGAATGGCAACGAGCGCCATGTGCGGACCACCTATAATCCCCTCGTGCAACTGGAGTTTGTCCGCTACCAGGCCCTGGCTGCCCGCACCCTCCCTGCCCCGGATGCCAGCAACTGCCTGGTCCTCGCCCATAAGGCCTGGCGCTATCACCAAGCGCATCCCCACGATGGGCGCACCCTTTTCCTTGCCGAAGAGCTGCTAGCCGCGCTGGAGCTCTTCCAGGCCGGCGGCCCGGAAGTTGATCTCAACCAGATCGGCACGCTGACGCAACATCTCTTGGCCCGGCAGGAAACCCGCCCCGCCACCCTGAGTGGTTACTTTCTCGAAGCAGACCAGGCCGATGGCTTCCGGTCCATCGCGTTCTCGGCCGAGCCGGCGCTGGCTCTGCTGCGCCTTGTGGAGCTCAACCCGCCCGGCCTCCGGGCAGAGGCCGCCCGGGCCCGCAAGGCCGTCATCCGCTACATCGAGCAATTTTTGCTCGCCGATGCGGCGACCAACCCTTTTGGACTTACCCCCTACGGGATCTATCTCGATCCGCCTTTTCCGGAGGCGCAGACCTTTCGTCCCGCCGGGCTGGGCCGGGGAGTGCGGACCTTTATCCATCTTTTCAGCGACCGGCCGATGCCACATGGTGTGGGGGCCGTCCATCTGGCTCATGCGTATCTTATGGCCCGTGCGGCCAGGGCTCTGGATCGACCCGCCTGGGCCCATGCGGCCGAGCGTATCCTGCAGTGGTCCACGGGGCACAATCCTGCAGGACTCAGCTTACATACGAGCATTGGCTTCCGACATGCCATTCCCGCCAACTTTGCCAATTACCGGATCCCTTCGGCGGCCATGGTCGGGTTTCTGGGATACCCTGATGACCAGCCTTATCTGGAGACCTCCCACGCCATTGAGTGGAGCACCCAGGAGATCTGGGATGTGCCTTTCTATTATTCCATCGGGATTGTGACGTATCTGCGGGGGGAAGAATGAATAAAGACGCGGCAGCCCCGAATGGGGCCGCCGCTTTCTGGTAAGAAGCAGGAAACAGCCGAGATAACTCTCGGGAGGCGTGGTGGTCTCGTAGGTCATCTCTTCCTCACGCACCTCGCTCACGTACAAGCGACACAGCTTGAGGATGTCAAAGTCCAGGCCCAGCAGTTCCTGCGCTTCCTTGAGGCGGGGGGTCTCCACGGAGTTGAAATATTCGATGCCTCGGTGCAGGTCCTTGCTGTCCACCTGCTCCTCAATCCAGGGGCGCAGGTCCAGGCGGCCGGCCCGATGCAGGGTCTCCAGGTAGTCACGAACGGTCTGGGGCTTGATGTCCCGCCGGTGGGCGATCTCCTCAATCCCGAAGCCCGCCTCGAACAGCTCTTGTACGACACGGTGACCGGCCGAATTGGCGCGGGAATACACGCCTGTCTCGTCGTCGATCTGTCTCATCTCGGATACCCGGGCTACCTCAGCCAGGATGCGCAGGCGCTCAGCCGTGCCGAGACCTTCCAGGCCGGGCATCGACTTCAGGGCGATGTCCTGATCGGGCATTTCGTGGGCAATGCGCTGCAGCTGATAATTGTTGAAAATCTCGTAGGGGGCTTTGCCTGCCTGATCGGCCAGCTCCTTGCGTAGCTGCCGGAGGCGGCGGATCAGCTCTAGCTCGTACCAGGCCTTGCGCAGGGTGGCGTAGGGCACCCGCAGTTCCTCGGGCGCTTGCAAAAAGCGGTCGCCCGGACTAGCCATCTCGACGGTGCCGAAGCGGGGATTGCTCACGCGCAGGTAGCCCTGCCGGATGAGATAGTGGATGAGGTCATCCACATAGCCAAAGCTTTCCTCATCCAGGACGCCGTAGGTCTCGAGTTCCTGATGCTGGGGCTTGCGAAAGCCAAAGGCGTCGTCGGCCCGCAGCAGGCGGTTGAGGTAGCCGGGTGAATAAGACTTGTCGAGCAGGAGCACCGTTTTGAGTACCTGCACGGTATCCTGGGTGATGTCGCGGTCAGCCGGCCGCGGGCGGGTATGCATCTGTTGGGACATGATATTCGAATTGAAGATGAAAAAAGGAGGGGGGAGGCAAAAACCGGCCGCCCCTGAACGGGGCGGCGCGGTCCCCAATGAAAAAAACTGGTAACCGTACATCAGGAAGCCACCCGCAGCTCGTCCTGCCGGGCCGAGATATCGGCCACGTACAGGCGGCAAAGCCGCAGGGTATCGTAGTCCAGGCCCAGTTTTTCGTAGGCGTGGCGCAGGCGGCGGTCTTCTGCCGCTTCGAAGTAGGAGGTCCCCTGGTCAAAGGCCTCGGCCGGTACGGTCTCCTGGATCCAGGGCCTCAGATCGATCTGGCCGGCCTGGTGCAGCTCGACCAGTGCGCGGCGAATGGTCTCGGGCTTGACGCTCCGGCGTTCGGCCATCTCGGTCAGGCTCAGACCCGCCTCAAACATGCGCTTGGTAAGCTGGTAGCGGGGGCTCTCGATCCGCGCCAGGAAGCGCTCGTGGTTGTCGGCACGGCGCCGCTCCTGCACGCGCTCTACCGCACCGAGGATCAGCGTACCGTAACGGTTGGCTTTGTAATCGCTAAAGCCGGGAATGTGCAGCAACTCGTCTACCCCGGAAGGTTTCTCGCGCACCAGACAGGATAGGGTGTAGTCGGTGAAGATGCGGAAGGGGGGTAGGCCCTCCTGCTGGCTCAGCTCGCGGCGAATCTGCCGCAACTCCACCAGCAACATGCGGTCGTAGGGCTTGGGCCGGAGCTTGTCGGGGCGCAGCCACCAGTCTTCCGGGGCTTCCAGGAAGGCTTCGCCCGCCTCACTCAGGGCCATCTTGCCGTAGCGGGCATCGGTGATACGCAGCAGGTCCTCTTCCAGGAGCAGTTCGATCAGGCAGCGAATGCGCTCGCTGTGTTGCTGCTCCAGGGCACCGAAGGTTTCCAGCTCGGTGTGGGCCTCGTCCTTGAGCCCAAACTGCGCGTTGCCGCGCAGGAGGGAGATCAGATAACTCATGCCGTAACGGCCTTCCACCAGCAGGGCGGTTTTCAGGATGGCGACGACATCTTCCTTGACATTGATTTGAGTAGAACGCAGGGTCTTCTCCATGATTAATAAGTGTTTGGATGTTGATAACAC
>RFHL01000654.1 GCA_003696875.1 Bacteroidota bacterium
ACGGGACGGGCATCCATGCGCTCCCATTGCCCCGTCAGCCTGATATCCCCGGCTTGACGCTCACATGCCGCCTTCCTTCATTTGGAAGCTCTTCATTTTGTATTGACAGTCAACTACTTGATGCAAACTAGCCCAACTGTTGGAAATTATTTATAAATCCGAAACTGCTGGAGAGCGGCCAGGGGAACAGGATAAGGCCGTAAAAATGCCTATCTTTGCCCTCTATTCGAAGTCCTATTGCCCATGGATATCTCTGTCGTCGTTCCCCTCTTCAATGAGGAAGAATCCCTCCCCGAGCTCATGGCCTGGATCGACCGGGTGATGCAGGCGCATAGCTTCAGCTATGAAGTCATCATGGTGGACGACGGGAGCAGTGACCGCTCCTGGGCGGTCATTGAGGAGCTGACCCAGACCTATTCCGGTCTGCGTGGCATCCGTTTTCAGCGCAACTACGGCAAGTCGGCGGCCTTGCAAGTAGGCTTTGAGGCGACCCAGGGTCGGGTCGTCATCACCATGGATGCCGACCTGCAGGACAGCCCCGACGAGATTCCTGGTCTGTACAAAATGATCGCCGAGGACGGCTGCGACCTGGTGTCGGGCTGGAAAAAGAAGCGCTACGATCCGCTTTCCAAGCGGATTCCTTCCAAGTTTTTTAACCTCATCACCCGCCTGGTGTCGGGGATTCATAATCTGCACGACTTCAACTGCGGCCTGAAGGCCTACCGGCGGGAAGTGGTCAAGAGCATCGAGGTCTACGGCGAGATGCACCGCTACATCCCGGTGATGGCCCGCTGGGCCGGCTTTACCCGGATTGAGGAGAAGGTGGTCGAGCATCGCGCCCGCAAATACGGCAAGAGCAAGTTTGGCCTGAGCCGATTCATCAACGGCTTTTTGGATCTGATCACCATCATCCTGACCGAGAAGTACTTCAAAAAGCCGATGCACTTCTTCGGCACCTGGGGCGTGGTTTTTGCCATGATCGGCGCCATCAACCTGCTATATCTGGCCTATCTCCGGCTGGTGCTGGGCATCTGGATCTCGCATCGGATCCCCGCCCTGATTTTCGGGGCGGTGATGTTGCTGGCGGGGATCGTCTTTTTCAGCACCGGCCTGCTGGCCGAGCTGATCAGCCGCAATTCGCCCTTCAAAAATGCCTACCGCATCCGGGCCCGGGCGGGCGCCACCGAGACCGCCAAAAAGTAAGCTGCTTTCTCGCGACAAAACTGTTTACCTATGAAATACCATCTGATTTCCGGCGGCTGCGGGTTTGTAGGCCGCAACATGGCCAAGCACCTCTACCGCCATACGGCCGATACCATCATCATCGTCGACGA
>RFHL01000655.1 GCA_003696875.1 Bacteroidota bacterium
GGGCCGGGGGGCGAGTTGCCCGCCCCGCCGGCGCTACAGCTCGAAAGCGGCGGACAGCTCATCCGGGTGGACAGCTTTCCCTTCCGGGCCACGCTGCCTCCTGGCAGCCGCCTCACCGCCCGCAACGCCAGTGCCTTGCCGGTCTTCCTCGGGGCCTATCAGCAGTGGCATGAGCCCGAGGCCCCGGCCACCGGCACTGACTTCCGCCTGCACCGCTGGTGGGGCGACGACAGCACCGCCCAAAGTCGCCATCTGCCGGCCGGGCTGCCCGTGAAAGTGCGCGTGGCCGTCACCGTGGCCCGCGCGGCGGAGTATGTCCTGATCGAAATCCCCATCCCCGGCGGCTGCTCCTATCACGAGCGCCGGGACCCTCGGGGGCCCGGGGAGGTCCACCGCGAATACCGGCGTGACCGGGTGGCGATTTTTTGCGAGAACCTGCCCGCGGGCACGCATGTGTATGAAGTGGCGGTGCTGCCCCGTTACCCTGGGCGCTACACCCTCAATCCCGCCCGGGCCGAGGAGATGTATTTTCCGGTCTTCTTTGGGCGGACGGGGGGTAGTGGGGTGATGGTGGAGTAGGTTGGCGGGGCGCAATGGTAAGGACCCCCATTTTTCGAGCTTCCAACGGTTCGCCAGAATCAGAAAAGGGCCTGTATACGCGCCCAGGTCATTCCCTGGGGGACAAGCATACCATTTCACAATTGGGGAGAACCATACTGTACCCGCCCTATAGCCTGGATCTGGGCAGAGAAGGATCTTGTGATTTCAGCGAAAAGGGTGGAAATTAGGCTCCGGTACTTAAGAAAATTTACGGTCATCGTGGCGTTTACGCGGAGGTTCTCTGCAAGCATGAAAAAGGGGGAACCAAGACGAAAAGAAAACAACGGAGAAAATGAAGACCTTCAAGGAAAAAGCAGATCTGATCTGGCGTGTAGCGGACTTACTTCGCGGGGACTACAAACAGTCGGATTATGGCAAAGTCATTTTGCCCATGACGGTACTCCGGCGCCTGGACTGTGTACTACGACCCACCAAACAAAGAGTACTCGATTATCTGCCCAAAGTGGAGTCCCTAAAGGAGAGTGCCAAGGATATTGCGCTTAATAAAATTGCGGGTTTCAATTTCCATAACCGCAGCCAATTTGACTTTGATAAACTCATCGCGGACCCGAATAATATCGCAGTAAACCTGCGAAATTTCATCAATGGGTTTTCCACCAGTGCGCGGGAGATCATCGAGTATTTCAACTTTGACGATCAGATTGATCGACTGGATGATCCCAAGACAGATCTTCTTTTCCGGGTAGTCAAAGACTTTCAAGAAATCGACCTCTCCGATATGGGGTCCATGGAAATGGGCTATACGTTTGAGGAACTCATCCGGAAATTCGCGGAGCAATCCAACGAAACCGCCGGAGAGCACTTTACACCGAGAGAAGTCATCCGCTTGATGGTAAATGTGCTCTTTATTGAGGATAAGGATATTCTGACGCAGGAAGGGATTGTCAAAACACTCTATGATCCGGCTTGTGGAACGGGTGGCATGTTGTCGATTGGAGAACAATACGTGAAAGAACTGAACCCC
>RFHL01000656.1 GCA_003696875.1 Bacteroidota bacterium
GCAGCGAGGAGGCGGCGCGGGATGTGTTTCAGGATGCGATCATCAGCTTGCTGATGGCGGTGGAGGAGGGGCGGTTTAAGGGGGAGAGCTCTTTGTCTACTTATTTGTTTGCTATAGGTAAAAACCTGTGGTTCAGGCGCTTTAATCGCAGCTTGCGGCAGGAGTCGCTGGACGCCCGGCCGGTGGATGTGCCCGAAGAGGATGCCGGGCCGGAGCTGCGCTTTATGGCGCAAGAGGCCACCGACCTGCTGGGGGTACTTTTGGGGAGTCTCAAGGCCAAGTGCCGCGAGGTGCTGGGGATGTGGGCGCGCAAGTATGCGATGAAGGAGATTGCGGCTGAGCTGGGGTATGCCAATGAACAAGTAGCCCGCAACAAAAAAACACAGTGCCTGAAGGAGCTCAAGGAACGGGTGCGGCAGCACCCGGACGCGAGACAGCTGGCCTTGGAGCTGCTACAGGCTCGCACAGAATAATCAAACGGTCCCGGACCGTACTGTTATGGAACATGGTGATCTGATCCTGACCGAACGCATCGAAGCCTACCTCGACGGGGAGCTGTCGCAGGAGGCGCGCGTCCACTTTGAGCAAGAAGTGGCCGCTGATGAAGCCTTGGCGGCTGAGGTGCAGCTGCATCGCGACACGCGGCAGCTGCTGCGGCTGCAGAGCTATCGGCACTACAAGGCGCAGCTACAGGCGCTGGATGCCGAGACGCCCGTGCGGCGTCTCGTTGTTTCCCGGCGCAACTTCCTCTGGTCGGCGGCGGCGGTTCTGCTGCTGCTCGTGATCGGTTCCTACCTCTGGGTGTCGATCTCCTACCGGCATGAAGCGCTGGCCCAGCAGGCTTTCAGTCCCTACCGGGACATCACGGTGCTGCGGGGTGAGTACCCCGGCCGGGATTCCCTGCTGGCTACCGCGATGGCCGCCTATGGTGCCGGCGACTATGCCTTGGCAGTAGGCCAGTTTGAGTCGGTCCTGGATATGAGTCCTGACTATGCGGTGGCCCAGTTGTATATGGGCATTTCGCTGCTCGGCATCGGCGAGGCGGCCCGCAGCCAGAACTGGCTGCGCAAGGCGATGGCTTCCGAGCGCCTGAGCGAGGTGGCGGGTTGGTACCTGGGCCTGGCCCTGGTGCAGGCCGGGAACCTGGATGAGGCACGGGCTCATCTGGAGGCTCTGTCTCAGGACCCGGCGCACAGCTATGGCGACCAGGCCCAGGCCTTGCTGGCCAAACTTAACAGCCCGCTGAGGCGGCTGCCGGGGGTGCGATAGCCCCTGTCCTTTTCCCGCAACCATAACCAGAGGCTGCCC
>RFHL01000657.1 GCA_003696875.1 Bacteroidota bacterium
GGCATTGGCGACGGTCCAGGTCACGATGGGGCTGGCGGCGCTGCCTGCGCCGTCGTCGAGCAGGGAGATCTCCAGCTCAAGCTTGCTCCCCGACTCAGGATAAAAGGCTTTGTCGGTCATGATGTCCCCAAAGAGGGTCACCAGCTCGTCGCGGTCGCTAAAGACGCCGCGCTTGAGGGTGAGGGTTGAGGCCTTGGTCAGGCCGGCCCGCTTTTGGGTCATGAGCAGGGGGCTCTTGCCGTGCCGGTACTCCAGCAGCTCGACCTGCTGCTCCAGGCCCGTCACCTCCTGAAAGCTGAGTTGGGTATTGCCGATCTTGACCCGAAAGTAAAACTTGGGACTGGGATAAACTTGGGCGTTTGCCATAATGAGAGACAGAGATAGACCTTAAAATCCACGCGTGCCTGACCAAAGCCAGCCGGAAGCCCCATCAGGGGCTTCCGGGCCAGCATGGCAAGACGGTGAGGGATTAGACTTCAGCCTCAATCGATTCGAAGGCAAACTCGATGGACTCGATGGCCACCTCGTTGCTGTCGGACTTCAGGCTGGGGCCGGTCAGCTTGACCGGCACCGCGCGGTGGATGTTCCACGACATCACGATGTCGCCGGTCTCGTCCAGGAGTTGCACCGAGATGTCGAGGCGCGAGCCTTCGTCTCCGTAGTACTCCTTTTCGTAGATCTTTTGGAACATTTCGACCAGGCGGCTGTCGGTGTCGAAGATGCCCTTCTTCAGCACCAGATTGGAGGTCTTGACGATGCCCGCACGCTTGATGGTGGAGAAGATCTCACTGTCGCCGTGGCGATACTCGATGACCTGGGCTTCCTGGTCGAGGCCTGAGACCTCCTGGAAGCTGATCTGCTCACCGGCGATTTCCACTCGGAAGTGAAAGGCGGCTATGGGCCATTGATCTTGAAAATCTGCCATTATTCTTTTGGTTAGTCAGGATGGGTCAAAAAATCAGGTAAGTAATCAGGTGGATGGTCCCGCCTTGGCGGGCCGGGTTCAGGATTCCTGCATCTTTTGCTGGAACGTGATCACAATGAATTCGGCCGGACGCGAGATGGCGGCCTTGACCGTGATCTTCATCACCCCTTCGAGGATATCGACCGGGGTCATGGTAGTCCCCAGGCCCACCTGCACATCAAAAGCTTCGGTGGTGGAGCTCCCCACCAGGGTGCCGCCTTTCCACATGTCGGTCAGGAAGTTTTCGATCGAGGTGCGCACGCGCAGCCAGGTCTGAGCCGTGTTGGGCTCGAAGACGTAGGCTTCGACCGAGGCCTTGATCGACTGTTCCAGCATGATGACTGCCCGGCGCACCGAGACATAGCGCCAATCCTGGCTGTTGCCGTCCAGGGTGCGGGCGCCCCATACCAGGACCCCTTTGCCGATAAAGCTCCGGATGGCATTGACGGCCTTGCCGTTAAGCGGCATGTTGAGGTCTTCCTGCTCTTCGGAGGTAAGGTTGACCGTGGGGGAAAGGGCCGAAGCGATGCTCACATTGGCGGGTGCCTTGTGTACGCCACGCCGGTTGTCCACCAGAGAATAGATCCCGGCCATGCCAGCACTGGGCGGCAGGATGTTGCGCTCGGTACGGATGCCTTTCAGGATCTCCTTGTAGAGTGGGGAGTTGGAGAGCAGGGTCTGGTGCACGTTAGCCACATTTGCCTCCTTGTCACCGATCTTGTCGATCTCGGCCTTGGCGGCTTCATACTTTTCCTGGGCCTTGTTGTCCGCCGGAGCGTTGGGGCCTTTTTTGCTGCTGGAGCTGCTACTGGAGCTACTGCTGCTGCTACTGGAGCTACTGCTGCTCGATTTGCTGCTGGAAGAACTGGAAACGCCACCCAGGTGCATGACCTGGGCCTCATTGTCGAGGATGTCGATCAGCTTACTGGTGTTGCTAATGGAGGAATAATTGATCTCATCAGCGCCCACGATGGTGGTGTTGATCCAGGGATAGTAAGCTGCCCCAAAGGCCAGGAAGTTGGCCCCCACGCCTTCCCGGAAGGCGGTGATCCGATCAGTACCTCCCTCCATGCGGGCCTTGTAGCCCTCGTGTACATCCAGGATGGCCACCCGGCTCTGGGTGTCACCGCCGCAATGGAGCAACATCGCCTGGTAAAGGCTGTAGCAGTCTCCTTCTGACAGCAGGACCGCGTCAGGGATGACGACCATAGTCGGCTCCTGTTCCTTCAGCAAGGTCTGGAGCCCGCCACCGGTTTTGGGATCATTGAGGTCCTTGGCACTGACGCCCTTGCTGTAGTCGCCTACCGAGACGATGTAGCAGGAGCCACCACCGTTGGCAAAGAAGAGGCGCATGGCATCATAGAGCAAGAAGCGGGTGCTGGCGTCCGCACTGAGGGTGAAGTCGACCACTTTCCCATCGCTGTCTTTGACATCCTTGATGGTGAAGGTCGTTTTGGGGCCTTCGCCAAAGAGGTCCACGTACTCCATGAGGGAGGTCACGCGGGTAGGCACATTGGTGAGGTCCATCTTGCCACGCAGGGCTTTCTCAGTGTAGCCAATGAAGGCCGGCACGGCGGTAGGGACTGCTACCACGGAACTGGTGAAGGCGTTACGTTCTTCTAAATAAACGCCGGGGGTTCGTCTCGCCATAATCCAACGGGTTTAGGGGTAAAAGGAATGAAGTCGTCAGAGATACACGTACATATCAGAGCAAAAGGTGTGAGGGTCCTTGCCGGTGGGCAGGATCAGGTTCGTACCAGGCACCGGCAGCTTGATGGGCGACCGGATGCGTCTACCGTTCATCTTAAGGGTTAATTCAAAAATATGCTGGGCGATTTCCTGTAGGGGAATGGGAGTTTCCGACACCATTTGCAGCGCCTGCCGGCCATTGCGGAGGGTGACCGTCTCCGGTCCTTTGAAACGGATTTTCTTACCATTACCCTTGTCCCGCAATTTCATGGGCGAAATCTCCGGATCGGAAAAGGTGACCTCTTCCGGCCGCTGGTTGAGCAAGAGGTATTTCCAGTAGGTAGCCCGCGGGGCGATCTGCAGGCGGTAATCCTGGGGATTGATCTCTCCCTTTTTGTCCAGAATCCCTCCTTTGTCAGGGCTTTCGCCCAGGTAGATATCAATTACCCCAAAGGCGGGTACCTCCTGCTCGGGTAGCACATAGAAGTCAAAGGCCTTGCCGCCAGGGCGGTCGAGCTGATAGCGCCCGGGGCTGAGGGTATCGAGCTTGAGGTAGTGATTGCCTTGAGGCAAGGCATTGGGGTCTTCGCTGCCCGCCAGGGCAGGCAGGGGCGGAAGTTCCACCGGCTTGCCCCAGGCATCGGTGAGGTGCAGTTTGTTGTAGGGAATGTCCTTGGGAAAGGGAAGGGTAAATCGCTCCGGGACCAGGTAGGGGCGGTCGCTCCCGGCGCCCAGAAAGTCCCCGCTATGCAGGAGCAACTCGCCTTCTGGCCCGGGGTGCGCCATCTGATTACTCAGGCGGTAGCCCCGTTCATTGGCGTAGAAGGGAAACGCATCCTCACTATCCTCGGGCATAGGCAGGTCCGAGAAGTGGAGGAAGCGCGGATTTTGATGCCGGATGAAAAAAGTCAGTTTGGGCGGGCGAAAGCCCGGCACCCGCAGGATCGGAGGCGTCCGATCCGCATGGTAAAACACCACAAAGCCTTCTGGCGCCGATTTGAATACCAACTGGCAGTTTCGAAACTCCCGCAGCGTGGCCTCACTGGGCTGGAAGACCAGGTCCGGACATATGCCTTCCCGATAGTAGCCGTGCCAGGCTTTCACCTGAAACAGCTTTTTGTAGGGAGCGGTAGATATCCGAAAACGTGACATGCGGTGGAGGAGTCAGAAGTCAGACGAGAGAAGTCAGAAGAGAGATTAGGAATTGGCAAGAAAGGTTCCGCTCTCGAAGGCCCCTTTTGGGCCTAAAGCGTCGGAGAAGATCGAGAGGGCTAAAAAATATTGAGGCCGGCGATGGGCGGGAAGTCGTCGCTGATGTTGTTTTCTTCCATATCCAGGGTGCGCAGGCGGTAGATCACGGAGGGGATGTACTTGGCCCCGAGCGATGCCCACAGGTTGCTGAGCTCCCGAAAGTCGATGTTCACGATCTCCAGCCGTACCTGATTGATGTAGGGCGGAAGGAGGGGGGTGTTGTGTGGGTTGAAGTTGTTTTTACCCTGAAAAAAACCGATCGCGCCTGAGATAAACTTCAGGGACTCCAGATAATTGTTGAAGTAGGCGGCGAACAGCACATATAAATTGATGTGCACCGGTGGGTTCGTGCCCCGGCCCCCGATCCCGGCCATCTGGTTGGAGCCGTCGCGCTCCACATTGATCAGAGATACGATGACCTTGTCCTCGCCGTCGATGGCTACAGTCCCGTCCTGATTGACGATGTTGCCCAGAATGACCTTGTCCTCGCTAGTGTCAAAGCGGGATTGAAAATAGTCATTCAGTTCATCCACGATGATCGGCAGGACCTGATGGATCATGTAGCAGCAACGTTGGGAGTAGGAGCGTGTGTGGAGAGAGAGGGAAGCCAGAGTGGGAAAAGTGCGGAGGCGGAACGCCAGCCGGTAATATTCAATATAGATAAAATTCCTCAGAGTGTGAAAGAAGCTGAAAAAGAGACGATCAGTGGCAGAAGAATACATGAAAAACCAGGGAATTCCCTGAACTCAGGCTTCCTCATCCGGGGCCAGAAAGCGCTTGATCCCCCAGGCCGTACCCCGGGTGACGTAAAAACCGATGATCCCGAAAATGTATCCGGTCAGGTATACCTGCCAGGAGAGGGCGTTGACTTCATTGTACATATGCACCAGCCCGATGAAGACATACATCAGCGGCAGGGCCCACAGCAGGGCCCAGGGGAGCAGCCGTATCGCGGGCATCAGGGACGGCAGTTTCTTGAGGATTTTCTTTAGCATAAGCAGGCAGAAAAAGGATACTGAAGCTACTTGTCGCGACCAAACCTAGCCGATGCCCCAGCGGCGGGCCATGCTGCGCCAGCGGCGCAGAAAGGGGAACATGATCAGAATAAAGCCGCTACCGGCGGTGACTTCCGTGGGGATGGTCACGACCATGCACGCGATAAACACCAGCGATATCATAAACAGGGACAAGCCATAAAACCACTGATGCGATCTCTTCCGGGCGATCTCGTTGCGGACCTGCCAGTAGCGAATAACCGAATAGACGATGCCGCCTCCCAGGCACATGAGCAGCAAGGCGATGGCGGGATACACCAGCTTGGGCGGATTGGCCCCAAAGCTGCCGGCGAGCCCCTGCCATTGCTCCTCATTGGCGTGGCGGTAGCCGGGCCCCATCAGGGAGATGCCCCCCAATCCCTGGGCCTTCACCCACTGGTATTTGGGGCGCAGGGTGCGCTGATCGTCGAAGGTGTACCATTGATCGCCTTCGCTGCCCGCCACTAGCACATAGCTGCTGTCGGGAGCGTAGGTGCGCTTTCCCCGGGGGATACTCCGCACAGGTAGGTGGTTTTGGGTGGGGCGCAAGGCAAAGCGCCGTCCGGGGCGGGATTCCCACACCAGGCCATGCCCCGGAAACTCTACCACCAGCTGCTGGTCGGGGATACCGGCCTCCCGGTAGTAGGCCACCGTACGGGCGATATCATGGGGACCGGGGCTCTCAATCGGGGCTGGGCCGCTGAGGGTGTCGGGCCGCTGCAGATCGTAGCCGGTCACGATATAGGTGTCTACCAGTTCGGTGCCCACCAGTCGCTGGATCAGCCCGGGCTGATACACATGGGTTCCCGCCGCCGTCAGTGGCGGCAGCTTAAGATAGATGAGCTTGTCGCCCAGCCACTTGCGCAGATTGCGCACCATCACAAAATAGGGCTCTTCCATCCCCTCTGGGACCTGCTGAAAGTCCAGTACCACGCCGTTGCCCATCAGGCGGGGATGGGACAGCAGGGCCCGCAGGCTATCGGCCAGCACACGTTGCAGGCCTTCATCCTCCAGAAAGCCACGGTAGAGCTGTGCCGGAGACTGGTTGCCCCGCGGCCCATAATCCCCATAGCAGGTGACCAGTACCAGCAGGCGCAGGTCCGGGTTGGCGGCGCGGGCCAGCATGGCCGAGTCCACCAGCTCGTAATTTACGATGGCCCGGGCGGCCTTTTGGTTGCGGGCCTGCCCGGTCTCGGGATTCAAGTCATAGTCCCCGACAATCAGGTCCGTCAGCAGATTGAAATAGTAGCTCTCGTAGCGCCGCTCCCGTACCAGCCATGAGGGCTCGGTGGCCATAATGCGGTAGGCAGTCAGCGTTTCTTTTTCTTCCAGGGGGACTTGATCGCGTTTGGTCAATTGTCGGATGGAGCGACGGACCTCCCGCCGCCCTTTGCGCAAAAGGCGGTTGATGCCGCGCTCCCCAGCGCGGGTAAAGGCCTTGCCAGCTTTGCCCCCTCCCCCTTCGCAGCCTGGGAAAACCAGGGAGGCAAGTAGCAAGGTGAGAAGCAGTCCGAGCGACAATCTTTTGGTCATGAGAGACATATAAAAACGATGCATCAATCGGCTAGCGGTTCGTCACCGGCGGCTTGGGGTGCCTGTTTGTTATAGAGTTCATACATAAAGGTCACGTCCACCGGAGTCCAGCGGTTGTGATTGCGGAAACAGACGTACCACTCGCCGGGGTAAACCGCCGGCTGAAAGTTATGGTATTGCCCGGCCCGGACACTCTGACCCCAGTCAGAGGCGACCGTGCCACCCCGCTCGAAGACTTCCCGTCCGGCAGCATCCACAATGGCCATTTCGATCGATTCCTGGAAGAGGTCGGCCGGGCCATCCGGCCGGCGAAAGAGCCGGTCGTTGGGTTGTTGATCGATGAGGATGGAGCGGGCATACATGCCCAGCAGAAACAGCTCGCCCTCCCGGCTGCGCTGGGCCCAGAAAGACTGGATCTGATAGTATTCCTCTTTGGCCCCGGGGCCGGTACCCATCCAGTAGACCATGGCATCGGCGGCCTCCAGGTCCAGCGGCTGGCAGTCGCAGTTACTGCGGGTATACTCCTCGCGGCCGGCCACATTGACCCGGATTTCGTTGCCACCGAGCCCTTGCAGCCCGGGCACGGGCTGCGGCAGGAGGGCGGCGATCACCGCCGCGAGGTCTTCTTCCTCGCTGGGGGGCTCCGGTTCCGGGCCGGTGTTCGTGCCCCCCGGGCCTACGCGCTCCGGTTGGGCCGGCGCGCGGTCATGGGCGGTGCTCCGCACGATCTTGATGTCAAAAAAGTCCTTGCTCAGGTCCCAGAAGTTTTTCTTCTGCAGGGTAAAGGCCAGCTCGAAGCGCCGGGCTTCGGCGATGCCGATGCGCAGCGTACCGCTGCCGTCCGGAGAATAGGTAGCCCCGGCTGATTGCCCTTCTGGTCGTACCTCGACCAGAAAGTTGGCGAAGATGTCGGCTTTGTCCGACCCGGCCCGCATCTGGATGGTGAGGCTGTCCTCCGCCAGCAGGCTGAAGGCATATTTGGGGTTGCCCCGGTCCTTGCCGTCTTCGTCCCCGATATAGACATGCAGCACATCCAGGACGGTGGTGCCGCTGTCAGGGGGAAATACGCGTGGGCTGCGCAAAATCCGCAGGGTGTCCAGATTGAGAAAATTGGACCGGGTGGCCAGCTCCAACTTATAGGTACCATCCAAGCGGACCTGAAAGCCCCGGCGCAAGTGGCTGGATCCCAGCCGGATGATGTCGCTACCATCGGCACTGCTCAGGGTTGCCTCCATGCGGTTGCGCTCCAGCAATTCCAGGTCCAGGCAGGGGGGGCAATGCGCAAAGAGGGAGTCTCCCCGCTTCAGCTGAAAGGTAAAAATGCTGGGGTGGTCCTTGCGGAGGCTCAGATCGCGCACATCCACCAGCACATCTTGGCCCTGTGGCGGCCTTTGGGGCGGCTGGAAGCCACCCACCAGCATCCAAAGAGGCAGCAACAAAACGAGCAGGGATGTAGGCAAATGACCGGTGAGCCAGGGCAATATGCGCATAGTTACCAGAAGAAAAAGAAGCGTTAACGGGGAGGGGAGGAAGGGCTTAGCGGCGCTTGAACTGGGCCGCCTTACGGCCCATCTCGTCGGCCTCGCGTTCTAGGCCGGCATCATCATTGAGGGGCTGGCCATTGACGGTGCCTGTGGTGGGGACCCGGCCTTCCCGCTGCTGGATCACATGGGTGAGCTCATGGCCGATCAGTTCCCGACCCTGGCTGCTTCCCGGGTCAAATTGCCCGGGGGCAAAGTGAATGTCGCTGCCCTGTGTGTAGGCGAGGGCGCCCACATCCAGGGCTTGGGATGAGTTGGCGTGGATGTGCACATCAGAGAAATCTGCTCCGAAGGAGCTTTCCATGTCGGTGTGGACGTCGGCCGGCAGACCAGAAGCACCCATGCCCCCTTCTTGCCGCTGCACCGGTACAGCCTTCATCTGTATTTCCTCCTCCTCGGGCATCCCTTGTCGCTGCAGGGGATCGCGTTTGGCCTGTAGCGCCTCTTCCTCCTCAGGAACCTCCTGTCGCTGCATCGGGTTGGCTTTCATCTGCATTTCCTCCTCCTCGGGCATCCCTTGTCGCTGCAGGGGATTGGCTTTGAGCTGGAAGGCAGGTGGCGAAAGCTGTGCCTGCCCTTTCTGGCCCTGATCCAGGGCCGAGGGCTGTCGTTGCGAGGAATCGCGGAGGGGGTCCAGGTGATCGCGCATGACCAGAAGAGATTAGGGAGAATCGAAATGAGGAGAAACAGGCAAGAGCGCAAAGAAAGGCCAGTACTTAGCCGCCGATCATAACCGTAGGGCAACCCAGTACGATGGTACCACCGTGGGCGGTACTGTCACCTAGGCGGGCGGCAGGCTTGCCGCCAATCATGACGGTGGCCGAGCCTTTGACAATGGTGTCGGGCGGGCCCACGCAGGTGAGCATGTCCCCTAGTACGGCCGCGGGCAGGCTGGCAATCAAAACGGTGGGCACCCCTGGGCCTACCACCGGGCCACCAACATGGGGTATCGGAGGTGCACCAGGGGTCTGCATGGGGCAGGTATGCATGTCATTGAGGCGGGCAGCGGGCGGCATAGCGTAGTCGTGTCGGATCCGGAGGGCAATAGGACGATCAGGAGCGGATGAGTCCATCTGCTTGATGATGAATCTCCTCCCATAAAGTCCTTTTCCTGAAAGCTTCTCTCTCAAGATACACGAAAAATCCGTAAGTTTATATCTGGCTGGATTATTTCATGGCCTGAAACCAATGGGGCCCTCACCTGGCTGAAGGTGGCTCGTGAAGTGCTTTAGGTCCTGGCTACCAGAAAGATCCAGTGAGTTTTAACAAGTTTGTTTTGATATGGCGCGCCCCGAAAATCCCTTTCCCGGACGGACCTACCTGCAGGAAGAAGCCCCCTTCTTCTTTGGCCGGGAACGGCAGGTGCGCGAACTCAAGCATCACATTAGCAGCCGCCGTCTGGTGGCCCTCACGGGTGCCCCCAACGTGGGCAAGACCTCGCTCTTGCGGGCGGGCCTCATTCCCCAGCTGGAGCAGGCCGGCTATCAGGGGATGGCTGGCCCTCATTGGAAGATCGTGCGCTTCGATCCTGGTACGCGTCCGCTGGATCAGTTGATCCAGGCCGTGGCCCGCCGCAATATCCTCCTGCCTGACCAGAAGCCCGACCCGGCCTTCGAGCGGGAACTGGGCCGCCGCTTTCGCAGCCGGCCGCGGGGTCTGGTGGAGGCCTACCAGTCGGCCGTGCACATGAGCGGATACAACTTTTTGCTCATTATCGACCAGTTTGAGGTCTTTCTCCAGCGGGATTGGGACGAAGAAGGCGCACAGTTTATCCGCCTGCTGCTGTCGGCCATTCACGATCCGGACTTGCCGATCTACATGGTGTTGGGCCTCCGGTCCGGGGCGTTGGCAGGATGCGCTTCCTACGAGGGACTGGCCGACCCGGTCATGCGGGGGGCTTACCCGCTGTATCCCCTGACCCATGAGGACCTGGACCGGGCCTTGCGCCTGCCCATCGAGCGGCAGGGCGGCAGCCTGCAACCCCGCTTGCGGGATCAACTGATCGAGCTGCTGGACCACCATCCCGATCAGTTGATGACCTTGCAGGCCATCATGGTTCGGGCCTGGACCGCCTGGGAAAAAGCCGGCGGCAAAGGGCCCATCGGCCCGGAGCACTTTGCCGGCTGGCAAGAGGCGGCGGAGCCATCGACCCGCAAAGAGCCCGAACGCAAACCGCGCATCCATATTGAGCGGGAGCGCTCCGACACGCCCGTTCCGCCCACAACGGAGGAGCCCGGGTCGGAGCGCCCGGTCATCTCCTCCCCGGAGTCACAGAAGGAGCCTTCTGTCCCAGGCAGCGGGCCCGCCCATGCCGCCGAGCAATTGTATGCCTCCCTGCCCGAAGCCCAACAGGCCCTCACAGCCCGCCTGTTCAAGGGCCTGGTGTGGAACAACCGCTTTACCAACCAAAAGCCCCAGGCGATGCCGGTGATCGTAGATACCCTGGCGGCCAGCATGGGCCGGCCGGTAGCGGAGGTCCTGTCCGTAGCCACCGTCTGGCGGGAGGCCCGCCTTATTCGTCCCCTGCCCCCCGATCCGCTGGAGAGCGTATCCCTGCTGGAACTGCATGCCACCGATCTCATCGATGCCTGGGACCGTCTGGCTGACTGGATGAAGGAGGAGGCGGCCGACCTGGAGCAGTACCTCCGCCTGGTAGAGGGTGCCTCCCAAAACCAGGCCTTGCTTACCGGTCCGGAACTGGACCGGGCCCTCAGCTGGCGGGATACCTTTCGGCCCACCGAAGAGTGGGCCCGCCCCTACGACCCCAAATA
>RFHL01000658.1 GCA_003696875.1 Bacteroidota bacterium
GATGGGTATTGAGTGGTTTCCTTCTGATTGATTGGCCGGGAAAAAGGCCCGGATGTGGGCAGCTTTTCGTAGCTTGGTAAGCCAAGCTATGAACCAAAGCCCCCCTTTATGGACTACACTTCTTTTTCGCTCTCGATCGAAAACCACATCGCCGAGGTACGCTTCAACCGCCCCGACAAGGCCAATGCCCTCCATGCCGAGGCCTGGGAAGAAATGCGGCTCCTCTTCCGGGACCTGGCCGGCAACTCAGCCGTCCGGGTGGTGATCCTCAGCGGCGAAGGCCACCACTTCTGCGCCGGCATCGACCTCACGATGCTCATGTCGATCAACCAGGACATGCAGGATAGCTGCGAGGGGCGCAAGCGGGAACGCCTGCGCAGGCACATCCTCTACCTCCAGGACTGTATCCAGGCCATTGAAGACTGCCCGGTACCCGTCCTCGCCGCCATTCATGGCGGCTGCATCGGCGGCGGGCTCGATATCATCTCGGCCTGCGACATGCGCTATGCCGCCGAGGGGGCCTACTTCACCGTCAAGGAAGTTGATATGGGCATGGTGGCCGACCTCGGCACCCTGCAGCGCCTGCCCAAACTGATTCCCGACGGCATGGCCCGGGAAATGGCCTACACCGGTCGCAAGGTGGCAGCCCAGGAAGCCCAGGCCTGCGGCCTGGTCAATCAGGTATATCCCGACCAGGACGCACTCTATGCGGCAGTTCATGCACTCGCCGTAAACATCGCGGCCAAGTCGCCCCTCTCCATCCGGGGCAGCAAGGAAATGCTCGTCTACGCCCGTGACCACAGCGTCGCCGACGGCCTCAACTACATCGCCACCTGGAATGCCGCCATGATCCTCTCCGAGGACCTTGCCACCGCCTTTCAGGCCAGCCTGACCAAAAAGCCACCGATTTTTCGGGATTGAGTCCAGACTTGCCCATTCCCCCAAAAAGACGGCTCCCTCGTGTGAGGGAGCCGTCTTTTTTGGGGACGACGTGTGGTGCTGCCTCAATGATCCTCACCCAGATCCTCGCACAGGCCTACGATCTCGTGAAAGCGGTCATGCAGGGCGAAAAGCGGATCTTTGAGCTCGGCATCAGGCGTTCCTGCTGCTACCTGATCACTCAGGGCCGCGGTCTCCTGGGCCAGCAGGGTCAGCTTCTCCTCCAGCCCCTTGTCTGCATGGGCTGCCGGTACGGTCATCGCGCTCCAGGTCGCTGCCGAAGCCGCCATCTCGGCGGCTTTTTCCTTAAAGGGGGCATAGTTACCCTCTTCTGCCGGATGGAAGGTACCCGACATCAGAGCGTGAAACGCTTCAATTTGCGCATCCCAGGCCGCTAGCGCGGGGTCTGGAGTAGTCTGCTCGGTTTCCACGGTTTCTGTCTCGGTCTGCTTGTCGGCACAGGCCGCCATCATCGCCCAAAAAGCCAGGGCCATCAACAGGATTCGTGCGTTGGTCATCATAGGATTCTTGGTTGAAAAAGATAGAGAAGGCCCAAACTACGCGGGCCTTCTCTGAAGTCCAATGACTTTTGTTTGCCAAAAAGGCGGAGGAGGTCTCCGAGGGCTATTTCACCCGCTTCATGGCCTCGGGATCCCATTTGACAGCCTTCTTCTCGGCATAGCTCACATTGGTGAGCAGGGCGGCCGCGGCGGCCCGGAACCCAAAGGCCCCGTCCTCCACCACCTTGCCTCCTTCCCGGACCGCTTGGATAAAGCCGGCCCAGTGGTCGTAGTGATCGCTATAGCCCTCGGGGGCGCTATAGGTCAGTTCGGCTGGTCCCTGCACCTGCGGACGGTCGGGATAGGTCTCCTTGTACCAGGCTTCGTAGGCGGCCTGCTCTTTTTCGGAGAAAGTAAAGAAGGAGTCCCAACCTCCGTAGCCGGGATTGGCGGGCATCTTGCTGCGCTTGATGGTCACCCCGCTCCAGCCGAGGGTCATGGTACCCTCGGTGCCGACGAGGCGGGTCACATTGCCACCGCCGCCGCCATCAATGAAGTTGACGCGCAGCTGCGCGTTGAAGGCGGGATGTTGGTCATTCTCGGGATAGTCGTAGACAGAGAGCACCACGTCAGGCACGTCGCGGCCATCGTCCCAGTAGCGCAGTCCCCCACTCGCGATGGCCCGCTCCGGGCCATGGGAGCCCGTGATGACGTGCAGGCCCGAGAGCAGGTGCACATAGAGGTCGCCCGGCACGCCGGTGCCGTAATCCTGATAGTTGCGCCAGCGAAAGAAGCGCTTGGCGTCAAAGGGGCGCTTGGGCGCGTCGCCCAGGTAGGCCTCCCAATCGACCGTCTCGGGCGAGGCGTCGGTGGGAATGGAGTACTGCCAGGCCCCGAGGGCCGATTGCCGGTCGGTCCAGGCCTCCACGAGAATCAACTGGCCGATTTCGCCGGCTTGGTACAACTCCTGCGCCTTGGCGGTGAGGATGGAGCTCACCCGTTGGCTGCCTACCTGCAGCACCTTGCCGGACTTGCGCTCTGCGGCGAGCACGGCATGGCCCTCGTCGAGGTGCTGCACCATCGGCTTCTCACAATAGACATGCTTGCCCGCCTCCAGGGCGGCGATGGTGATGTGATCATGCCAGTGATCCGAAGTGGCCACGATGACGGCATCGACATCGGCCCGCGCCAGCAACTCGCGGTAGTCGCGGGTCGTGAATAGGTCCTTGCCGGCGTGCAGCTCCCGGGCGCGCTGCAGGCGGCCCTGGTAGAGGTCGCAGACCGCCACCAACTCCACGCCCGGCACTTGCAGCGCGGTATTGAGGTTGTTGAAGCCCATGATCCCCAGACCGATGACACCCAGGCCCACCCGCTCGTTGGCGGAGACGCGGGCCTGGTACTTGTCCCAGGGAAGGATTTGGGAGGCGGAGGATTGGGCAAAGAGCTGGGGAGCCGCCCCGGCGGCGAGGGCACCCCCCGCCAGCCGCTTGACAAAGCGGCGACGCGAGGCTTGAGAGGATTTCTTCTTCATGGGTAGGTAGCGTAGTAGGATTAATGGAAACAAGCGAGGTTTGAGCTGGCAGCCTAAAGGTAGGCGAAATGAGGCACAGATGCCGCCCTCCCGTTTTTCCTTGTTCCCTAAAAGCCCGCCAGCACCCAACCCACAATCGCGAAGCGCACAAAGCGGGTCGAGGCATAGAGCAAAAAGCGCCGGTAGGGAAACTGGAAGGTGCCGCTAAGGAAGCAAATGATGGCAAAAGGCAGGGGCGTGAGGGCCGCCAGGATGATGATGATGCCCCCCCAGCGGCGGTAGAGCTCAGCATTGCGCACGAAGGTATCCCACTGCGTGATGCGGGCAAGGCGGGGCCAGCTTTTGATCCAGCGTCCGAGGAGATAGGCAATGCTCCCTCCCCCAAAGGACAGCGCCGCCATGAGGGCAACGTAGGCGACATACAAGCCTACCGGCTGCCCAGCCGCCCAGATGACAAACAGTTCCAGCGGTATGAGACCGGTGAAGGTCTCGGAGAGAAAAAAGATCAGAAACATGAGCACCGGCCGCTCTGTGAAAGGCCGGAGAAAGGCGTTCCACTCGGCGGGCAGGAGATAATCGGCCAGCAGATAGGCCCCAATGATGCTACCGAGCCACAGCAATCCCTTGAGGGCATTGCTGAGGATAAATTTCCAGTAGGCTTCACGCGTGGGACGCTCGGACATAGGGCCATTTCCTGATCAGCTTCAAATATAGCCGCCCAAGCCGTAAATTGGCAGTCAAAAGGAAGTTTCTCCAAACGCACCCTATGCAATACCGCCCCCTCGGCCCTTCGGGCCTGTCCGTGAGTGAGATCAGTTTTGGCTGTATGTCGCTGGGCGAAGATCACGCCCAAAACGCCCGTCTGTTGCACGAAGCCTACGATCTGGGCATCAATCTTTTTGATACGGCCGATCTGTATCAGAGAGGCTTCAATGAAGAAAGCGTGGGCCGTGCCTTCGCCGGCCGCCGCGATCAGGTCCTGATCGCGACTAAGGTCGGCAACCAGTGGCGACCCGACGGCACGGGCTGGGACTGGAACCCCCGCAAAGCCTACATCCTGCGGGCGGTGGAAGACAGCCTGCGGCGCCTGCGCACCGACTACATCGACCTCTACCAGTTGCATGGCGGCACCCTGGATGATCCTATCGATGAGACCATAGAGGCCTTTGAGCAGTTGAAAGCCGCCGGTAAGATTCGCCATTATGGCATCTCCTCTATCCGACCCAATGTGGTGCAGACCTGGCTCCGTCGCGCCGGGCTGGTGAGTGTGATGAGCCAATACAGCCTGCTGGACCGCCGGCCGGAGGAGCAGATTATGCCCATGCTCGCCGAAGCCGGTATCGGCCTGCTGGTGCGGGGCGGGGTGGCCAAGGGCCTCCTCGCCGGCAAGCCGGCGGCGGGCTACCTGGAACATGAGGCCCCGGCGGTGGCCCGGGTGCAGGGGGCCCTCGCCACCCTTGGCGGCGATCCCGCCGCCTGGGCCCTACGCTATGCGCTGGACGCCCCGGCCGTGGCCACCGTCGTGGCCGGGATTCGCACCGGCGCGCAATTGCGCGCCAATGTCGCCGCCAGCCAACTGCCTCCCCTGACGCCTGTCCAGCGCCAGCAGTTGGACGACGTAATCCCCCCGCTCGTCTACACCCAGCATCGGGTCTGAGGATAATTTGGCATCTTTGCCCGGAACAAAAGCAGGTGCCGGCCGTTCAACGTTACAACGATGATTTTCCGGCGCAGCCCAAGCCCGGCGCCTCACACTCCGATCCCCACCTTTTTTATGCCCAGTTCTTCCGCCAAAGCGACCCTCACGCAAGGACCCATTGCGCCCATGCTGATCCGCCTCACCATCCCGATGGTTTTCGGGATTTTTAGCATGGTGGCGTTCAACCTTGTCGACACCTATTTTATTGGCCAGGAAGGGACGCTCGAATTGGCGGCCCTTTCTTTTACGCTGCCCGTCGTGATGGTCCTGGGGGCCATCGGGATGGGGATGAGCATGGGGGCCTCGGCGGTGATCTCGCGCGCCTTTGGCGAGGGCGACCAAGCCAAGGTGCAACGTCTTACCGTAGACAGCCTCATGCTGGCTCTGGCTGCCGCCCTGCTGTTTGTCGGCCTGGGCCTGCTGACCATGGATCCGCTCTTCCGCTTGCTGGGCGCCGAGGGTGAGGTACTGGAACTGGTCAAGGAGTACATGACCGTCTGGTACATCGGGGTGAGCTTTGTGATCATCCCCTTTGTCGGCAACAGCGCCATCCGCGCCAATGGCGACACCCTCACGCCTGCTGTCATCATGGCCAGCATGGTGGTGCTCAACATCATTCTGGATCCCATCCTGATTTTTGGCTGGGGCCCCATCCCGGCGATGAGCCTGCGGGGAGCCGCGATTGCCACGGTGATCGCCCGCGCGCTCTCGCTACTGCTGGGCCTGGTGGTGCTCTACCGCAAGGACATGCTCACCCTGCGGGTACCCAGCACCGCGGAGGCCCTGACCTCCTGGCGGTCCATCCTCCGGATCGGCCTGCCCGCCTCAGCCACCAACCTGGTGGTGCCCCTCACCACCGCCCTGATCACCCGCCTGGTGGCCACCTACGGCCCGGAGGCCGTAGCTGCCCTGGGTGTCTCTTCGCGCATCGACCTCTTTGCCATCATGATCGTGGTGGCACTCTCATCGGTGATTGGTCCCTTTGTAGGGCAAAACCTCGGCGCAGGCAAGCTGCAGCGCCTGCAAAAAGGCGTGATGATGAGCCAGCGCTTCGGGCTGCTATGGGGCGTGGCCATGTTGCTCCTGCTGGGTCTCAGTGGCCGCTGGATCGCACCGCTCTTTACCGACAATACCCAGGTGATGGAGTACATCGTCCTATACCTGATGATCGTGCCCTTTGGCTACATGGCCCGCTGCGTCTATGCCCTAGGCAATACCATCCTCAACGTATTGGACAAGCCGTTGCTGGCTTCCTCCATCACCCTGGTCCAGATGTTTGCCATCTACCTGCCTATGGCCTACCTGGGATCAATGTGGCTGGGCTTGCCCGGCATCTTTGGGGCGCTGGCCACGGCCTACACGGCCGGCGGAGCGGCCTCCTATCTGTTGGTGCGCCGCGAGTTGCGGCAGCGCATCCAAAAGCAGAAAACCCCGCCAGCTTCCTTGGAAGCGGTCCCCGCATAAGCCATATTTCCCATGCAAGTTTTTCTCTCTCTCACCATCGGCCTCCTCCTGCTCCTCCTGCTGGATCGCTACGCCTATGCGGGCTTTCGGCCCCTGATTGCCAGCGTCCCCCAGCAAGGACGCCGGCGCGTATGGCGAGGGCTCTACCTGAGTTCGACAGCCCTCATGCTGGGGGCCTTTTTGTTTGGGATGATCGCCTTTTTGCAACGGGACAGCGACCTCTACCGGCCGGTCACCTATGCCTTTGCCATCTTGGTGCTCACCTTTGTGCCCAAGCTGCTGCTGCTCATCCTCTGGCTGAGCGAGGATGTGGTGCGGGGCAGTATCGGGCTGGGGCGCTGGGTGGCTCGCATGGTAGGGGGGCAAAAAGCCGGGACAGAAAAACCGCCCCTGGTTCCCTCGCGTCGCCGCTTTCTGGGGCAAGCGGGAGTCCTGGTCGGGGGGTCGCCCTTTCTCTCCATTCTCTACGGGATTACCCGGGGCAAATACGACTTCCGGGTGCGGAAACTCACCCTCGACCTGCCCAACCTGCCCGAGGCCTTTGACGGCTTCCGGCTGCTGCAGCTGTCGGACATCCACTCTGGCAGCTTTGACGACGCCGAGGCGGTGGCCCGCGGG
Organism: Bacteroidota bacterium; assembly: GCA_003696875.1. Taxonomy (GTDB): domain Bacteria; phylum Bacteroidota; class Bacteroidia; order J057; family J057; genus RFHL01. The sequence goes on from RFHL01000658.1 coordinate 6,752, forward strand.
GTGGCGCTCGCCCAGGCCCAGGGGGCTGACCTGATCGTCTTCACCGGCGATCTGGTCAACAACATCGCCGACGAAATCGAACCCTGGGTGGAGACCTTTGCCCAACTGAGCGCTCCCTTTGGGGTGTACAGCACCACGGGCAACCATGACTATGGCGAATACAGCAGCTGGCCTTCGGAGGAGGCGAAAAAAGCCAATTTCCAGCGGCTCCTCGCGGCCCACGGCCGCATGGGCTGGCGCCTGCTCATGAATGAGCATGTGAAGCTGGAAAAAGACGGCCAATCCATCGACCTGGCCGGGGTGGAGAACTGGGGCCTGCCGCCCTTCCCGCAGGCAGGCGATCTGAACCGCGCCCTCGATGGGGCTGAGAGCCCCTTCCGGATTCTGCTCTCGCATGATCCCTCCCACTGGGACGAGCAGGTGCGGCAGCACCCGGCCGGGGTGGATCTCACCCTCTCGGGCCACACCCACGGCATGCAGTTTGGGGTGGAAATCCCGGGCTGGAAGTGGAGCCCGGTCAAGTACCGCTACCCCCGCTGGGCGGGGCTGTACGAGGAGGCTGGCCGCTACCTCTACGTCAACCGCGGCTTTGGCTTTATCGGCTTCCCGGGCCGGGTGGGCATCTGGCCCGAGATCACGGTGCTGACGCTGCGTCGGAAGGCTTGATTGAGAGGCGAGAAATGATCCCGCAAGCGGGACTTCGCTACGCTCAGTCAGGAGGGCGAGATCGACCCCAGGACGGGTCTGCGAGACGGTTTTACTTCTTCAAATAGGAGCGATTGGGTACGTCCTTCTCATTTGTCGGCTGGCCGATAACATTATCGGGCGGCGGTGGTTACTTTTGTGCCGCGGGACTTACCTCTACACATCTACTCAAGCCATTTTCAACCCTCTGACGCTCACATCATGCTTCATACCGAACAACCGACCAGCCTGAACTGGCACGATCTGGTCAGCCTTGATCAGCTGGATGAGCTGGTCGCCCGCTCGCACACGCGCCCGGTGGCGATCTTCAAGCACAGCACCCGCTGTGGCATCAGTGCCATGGCCAAGTTTCAGTTGGAACACCACTGGGATCTGCATCCCGAAGAGGTGGACATGTACTACCTTGATCTGCTGACCTACCGGCCCGTCTCCAACGAAATCGCCGAGCGCTTTGGCGTATGGCATCAGTCGCCGCAGCTGATTGTGCTGCGCCAAGGCGAAGTTGCCTACCATACATCTCATAGTGCGATTTCGGTACGCAATCTGCGTAAGGCCCTCGCGGCCTAACGGAACCGTCTTCTGATACACACGCCCCCCGGCCGATGGGCCGGGGGGCGCTTTTGTTGTCGGGATGGCTCGCGGGGCGTGAGGGATGCGCAGGGGGAGTCCGGAGCGGCAGCGGAGGACCGAAACGAAGTGGAGCCCGAAGCAGCCCGACGGCGGAGGGGCCGCAGGCCTCGGAGCCGGCACGCCCACCTCCGCTAGCGCATGAGGATCTCAATCCGCAGCTCGCGCAAGGTTTCCTGATCCTGGCCGGAGCGCAGGGTAGTGATGAAACGGGTCTCGGGGATGCCGAGGCGTTGGGCAAGGCCTTTTTTGAGGCCCAGGAGCTTAAGATATGCCAGTTGGGCCTTGGTGATGGTCCCGGTATTGATGACATCGGCGAGGGTCTGCCCGTCGATGGCAAAGGTGCCTACGAGACGCTCGCCCCATTCGCCGGCATACTCGATGTAGGCAGGCTCCTCCAAAGTGGCTTTGCTTTCGCGCAGATAGCCGGTCAGGGTGATGGACTCGATCTCATTGAGATGAGGCTCGGAGGTCTCGTCCTGCATGTCGGTGAGGATGGTGTTGAGGTGGTCTAGCAAAGCGCGGGTCGAGGCATAGCGGGCGGGGTTGTACTCGTCCTCGTCGTCTTCGAAGCTATACGTTAGGCGGACATACTTGCGGGCGACGTCTGAAGAGACGCTGGCGGCCTGGGGCTGAGGCCGGACCAGGCTTAGCCTGGACTCCAACTGCTGGGCATCTTCCCAATAGGGCTCGCGCCGGTAGACGAGCTCCCGCTCGGGTGGGGTCCCAAAGGCCGTCCCCACGCCCAGCTCCAGGCTGGCCCCGAGCTGCCGGTGGTTTTCGAAGGCGGCCGTCAGCTGGAACTGTTCCAGGTTGAGACCCAAAGCGGTATGAAGACCGCCGCCGCTGTTGCGGGTCCCGGCAGAGACCCAGAACTTGTCGTCGGCAAACCAGGCCCGGACGCCCGCATCAAATCCCCCCCCGCCAAGAACATCCTCGCCGCCGAGACCGCGGATCAGGACATTGGGCTCCAAACCGACCTGGCCGGCCTGGTAGCGAAAGCTGAGGTGGGTCATGAGGTGGCTGCGCAGGGCGAACACGAGCCCATCGGCGACCTCCAGGGCGCGGGGCAGCTGCTGGGTGGCGAGCCCGGCCTGAAAACCGAAGCGCTCGGTCTGGTAGCGATAGCGTAGCCCCAGGCCAGCATCGAGGCCGGTACTGCCGACGGTTTGTCCGAGGACGAGGGGGTCGCCGGGATCGGCGATGGTGACGTCCTGGCCCAGCCGCAGACGGTGGTTGTTGAGGCCGAGGTTGACTCCGACGGAGAACTGCCCCGTCTGGGCGAGTTCGCCCAGGTGATAGGCCATGCCCACCAGCAGCCGGGTCTGCTGGATGAGGTGAGCGCGGTCATTGACGAGGGTAACGCCCAGCCCCAGGGCGGGGGAGCCCAGGGGCGCTCCCTGGTAGGAAAGGATCTGGGTGGAAGGTCCTTCGCCCAGGCCCAGCCACTGAGAGCGCTGGCCCAGGTAGAGCTGGTGCACGCCCGCCGCGCCAGCGGCGGCGGGGTTATAGAGGTCGCTGTTGTAGAGATACTGGTTGAAGACGGGCAGCTGCTGGGCGGGCAGGAGCAGGTCCAGGCTAAGCAGGCAGAGGAGCAGGGAGATATGTAAAGGTGCGCGCATGGCGGACAATTTGGGGTGCAAAGAAAAAAGAAACTCGGCCGGATCTATTACCGGAGAAGGGTAACGCCTCCCTTGGCCAGCGGCTCCTCCGGCC
>RFHL01000659.1 GCA_003696875.1 Bacteroidota bacterium
AAATACCACGTTGGACTCAGGCAGGCGGTAGTTGGGAAAAGGCGGCAAAGTGTCGGGGAGAAAGGCCGGATGCGGCCGGGCCCGCCAGGCAAGCTCTTCCCAGCCCGGTGCCTCGAACCAAAGACCCGGTTGCCCGCTGTTTTGGTGGGAGAAACCGTCTTGGCCAAAATACCAGACCAGCACGGCCAGGGTATTTTCCCCAGGCCGCAACCAAGGCGCGAGGTCCAGGGTATCGACGTAGCCATCGCCCGGCCGGGGGCCGCGCTTGAGTCCGCCTTCCCAGACTACCAGAGAATCATTTACCCACAGCCAGTACTTGCTGTCGACGGCGATGCGTACCGGCAAAGCGGCAGGTACCTTCGCCAATTGGGGCCGGGCTTTGTATGCCAGCCATTGGTTGGGCGCAGGGGCTTTGGTGGCACCGAGCAGTAGCAGGAGCTTTTGGGGTTGGGTGAACCCTGAGGCAAGCCACAAGCTCCCTACGAGTAACATCCAGATTCTCAGTAGCTTCATAGCAACTAGGGTACAGAAGGCGAGGACCGGAAATCTGGATTGGGCTCTGGCATCTTGGCCCCTACGCTGTCGCGCCAGGCACTGAGAGCAGCTTTTAGCGCCTCGACTCGCTTCGGCTGTTCGCCGACCAGGTTTTGCTGCTCGCCTGGGTCGGCGAGCAGGTCGTACAGGTCATAGCTGCCGTCTTCATACCATTCGATCAGTTTGTACGTTCCCTGCCGAATCACCGCCCCCGGCATGCCTCCCTGCGGGCTGTAGTGGGGAAAATGCCAATGCAGCGCCCGCTCGGGAACGGCTTTACCCTGCAGCAGCGGCATCAGGTCGATCCCATCGGGGCTGCGACTTTCCTGACCGGCCAGCGAGGCGAAGGTGTTGTACAAATCGTGGGTGATGATGGGCGTAGCTTCCATCTCGGGCTTGGCAGGCAGGTCCAACCCCCAAAACAGGAAAGGCTCGCGGATGCCGCCTTCGTAGAGGTAGCCTTTACCCGCCCGCAAGGGGGCGTTGGTCGTCGGGGGGGTATGCTGAGCAAAAGCGGGCACCTCTCGCACGTCCAGGCCGCCATTGTCCGAGACAAAAACCACGAGCGTGTGGGAGCGCAGGCCCAGCCTTTCCAGGGTTTCCAGCACCCGGCCTACGTTGCGGTCGAGGGCCGATACCATGGCTGCGTAGTGCACATTGGGCAGCAGGCTGTCGGGGGCGCCACCTCTTTTCTGGCGATAAATCTCCACCAATGAATCCGGCGCTTCGATGGGTACATGCGGCGCATAAAAATGCAGGCCCACAAAAAAGCTGGTGTCCCGCTGCGCCTCGATAAAGTCCAGCGCCCGCCGGGTCAGCACATCGGGCAGGTAGTCGCCTTCCTGGCTGATGGTGCGCAGCTCCGGATAGGCCCCGCCGGGAAAAAACGGGTAGAAAAAGGTCGGCGGCAGGCCCGCCCAGGAACCGGCAAAGGCCAGGTCATAACCCCGGTGCTCGGGAGAAAATTCCCCGCCGCCGAGGTGCCACTTTCCGATGTGGGCCGTAACGTAGCCCGCCTGCTTCAGCATACTGCCCAGGTCGGTATGGTCAAGGGATAAGCCTTGTTCGATGCGAGGAGGAATAATAGCCTGATCCGGGCGGGGCTCCGGAAAGCCGTGGATGTGCTCGGTCAGGTTGATCCGGGCTGGAGAAAGCCCGGTTTGGATGCTGGCCCGGGTAGGGCTGCACAGAGGAGCCGCCGCATAGCCCTGGCTGAAGGCTACCCCCTCGGCCGCCATCCGGTCCAGGAAGGGGGTTTCGATAAAGGTCTCGCCATAGCAGCCCAGGTCGCCCCAGCCCAGGTCATCGGCCACGATGAGGACGATGTTAGGGGGCAGCGTACGTACGGGCTCTTTAGGTTGGCAACTGATGCCCAACCAAGCCAGGAAAAACGCGGTAAGCGGAAAGCATTTCATGGTGGTAAACTCAATCAGTGATCAGGAAAGACCAGGCAGGGGTAAAGCGCATCGGCTCGATATGACCCGCCGCGTCGAAGCGCAAAGGAGCGCCCCAATATTGCCAATCATGCCCCTTGATGTGGTCGGGCGCCGAACCCCACATATCGCCCATCCAGATGAATTCCGGTCCGCCCGACGTCTCGATCTGCATAATGTGGGTCTGCTGAGCCGGGATGATCACCGGGCCGTTGAGCCCCGCGTCCCGGAAGACCCGGAACGAAGGCCGCACTCCCCGGCTTTGCGGGGCGAACTCGGTCAGGCGTATGATGCCTTCAGGCGCGTCACTTTCCGGCTGGATGTTCAGCGCCCTTAGCACCTGCGCTTGGGGAAACCGGTAGGTCACCCGGCAGATCATTCCCAGGCTGTCCACCGAGGACAGTTCTGCTGGCAGCGGCTCCCAGCTTCCGTTTTCCTGGGAAAAAAAGGAAAACTGCGGCACCCGGAAGGGTTCGTGTACCTGCGGGTTTTCGACTTCCCCGCATGGTCCGGGCCGGTTGGCGGTAAAAACATAGGCGGTCAAGCCTGCCAAGGCGGTGGGCTGGTCCAGTACCAGGCGCAGCGGCGGGTAGATGCTGTCTTGCCGGGCCAGGGGTTCGAAGTCGCTGGTCCAGGCCTCACCATCGGCCAGCCGGGGGAGCGAAGGACCGGGTCGCCGGTTGATGTTGTTCAGCAAGGTGTAGCCCCGCAGCGGGGTACGGGAACGATACACCCGGGCGCCTGAACCCTGGTTGCAGAAGCAGCAGGTGTAGTCGGTGAGCAAATAGTAGAATTCCCCTCGGCGGAACATCGACCCCGCCTCGCACTGCTTCGCCATAAAGCCGCCATTTTCCAGCGTGGAGGACAGGTAGTCCGGAGCCAATTTTTCCACCGAAACCTGGTGCCCGGCAATGGTATTGTAGGTGAGGTAAGCCGTTTGGTCTTCGTCCACAAACAAGCCAAAGTCCCCCACACCGATGTCCGAGTGCGCGACCTGCACATCGTCATGCACGATGCGAAAGGGCCCCTCCGGCCGATCCGATACGGCTACCCCAAATTGCCCTTCCCACAGTTTCGGGTACCAATTGTACCACAACACATACTGCCGCCGCCCGGCATGGTACACCACATGGGGCCGGTAGTACACCCCGGCCGGTGCTTCTGGCAACAAGGGTCCCATCAGTTCCCAGTCCTGCAAATCGCGGGAGCGGTACACCTGATAGCGATTCGCCGGGGTAAAGCCATTGGTGCGTCCATAGCGGGTTCCGTACCAATAGAAATACGCGCCAAAGCGGATTACCCGCCCGTCATGGGCGTCCACCGGCTGCCCCTGCTGGTCCAGCCGGGGCCGGGTGTTGTCCACCTCGATGCGGAGCTGAGCCCGCGCAGGCTGAAGCGAAACGCCCACCCAAAAAACCATGCATAGCCAGAAAAATCGCTTCATTTTGCGGCGTTTTTGAGGGTTTCCATCTCTTGGCGCAAGTCCTGGCGCAGGGTTTCCTGTCCCGCGAGATTTCGTTGTTCGAAAGGGTCCTGGGTCAGGTCGTAGAGTTCTTCGAAGAGGAGGTCTTCCGGCTCGAAGCCCAGGAAATAT
>RFHL01000660.1 GCA_003696875.1 Bacteroidota bacterium
TCGCAGATTTTTTCGCAGATCATGGTCCCGGCAAGCCGGGAAGTTTGGCGGGCCAAACGAGGCATTTTTCAACGCAGAGATTCGGAAAAAGATGCAGCGATCACCCATCATTGGGAATTTGACAGAGCACTAGGCTACGGCCACATGGTCGTTGACAGTGCCAGCCTGGATCTTTTTTGGCTCGAAGGGCCTTCCCAGATCAGCCCGCAGGAACAGGTGGATTTCCTTCACCGCTTCTACCACCGCAGGCTCCCCATATCTGCCCGCACCGATTCGCTGCTCCGCCGCATGATGGTGATCGAAGCCACCGAGGAATATGTCCTGAGCGGCAAAACCGGTTGGGCCATTCGGGGAGAGGCGCACCACGGCTGGCTGGTCGGGTATCGGGAGCGCGGTGAAGACGTCCTCTTCTTTGCCACCCTGATCCGGCCTGCGGCCGGCTTCGACATGGACCGCTTTGCGGCCATCCGGGGACAGCTCACCCGGCAGGCCCTGGCCTGGTATGATGCCGAAACGGCCCCTGACAGAGGCCAGCCCTGAAGGGGCTGAGAGGCAAAAAAATATTCCCACCGCAGCTTGCACAAGAAAAAAGGATCATCCATATTTGCAATCCGAAAATATGCATGGTGGCCATAGCTCAGTTGGTTAGAGCACCAGATTGTGGTTCTGGGGGTCGTGGGTTCGAATCCCATTGGCCACCCCACCAGCAAAGGCATCCCGCTTCACGTGAAGTGGGATGCTTGTTTTTTGGCCGGCGCCATAGCACTATGCAAGAAAAGCGGGCAAAAAGTTGCCAACTTTTTATTGCCAAGCATTTTGAATTACCAATCAATTAGCTATCATTGCAGCACCATGATGTATCTACACGCATATAAAGGCTTCTTTTTTTATTTCTTTTACGTCTGTAAAAGGAACAGGGCCCTTTAAGCACATACATCTACACAGTATTCAAAGCGCGTCCCTGAATCCAGATTCAGGGATTTTTTTTAGCCTCAACTTTTCTCGCTATGGAGCCAGTCCTCACAGCCACCCGTCGCATTGCCATACAGGGCGTCCTGGGATCCTACCACGAAATCGCAGCCCGCCAGTTCTTTGGGCCGGGCGTGGAACTGGAAATGTGTGATTCCTTCCCGGGCCTGTTTCGTTCGTTGCGGTCCGGCAAGGCTCGCTACGGCGTGGTGGCCATCGAAAATACCGTGGCAGGGACCCTGCTCCCCAATTATGCTCTGCTGCGGGAGTCTCCCTACCGCATCATCGGCGAGACCTACCTGCGCATCGAGCACCAGTTGCTCGCCCTGCCAGGCACCCGGCTTGCGGACATCCGCGAGGTGCGCTCGCACCCCATGGCCCTGCAGCA